>JBEAQI010000230.1:0-4473 GCA_041163965.1 Verrucomicrobiota bacterium
CACTGTCGGCTAATCTGGCGCATCCCGGCAAACAGCCCCAGCGCGCCCATAATCAACAATACCGTCCCCATCAGGAGAACATTCGTCGAAAGAGCTCCCAGCAACATCACCACAGGCCCCACAAGCAAGGCCATCACCGATACCACCAGCAGAACCCGGGCCTGCCGCATTTGCCCACTTCTACCCTCTTTCTCAACGTCTTCCATTACGAATCCCGTTTTTCAAATTCAGTGTACTTGAGCGCATTGC
Organism: Verrucomicrobiota bacterium; assembly: GCA_041163965.1. Taxonomy (GTDB): domain Bacteria; phylum Verrucomicrobiota; class Verrucomicrobiia; order Opitutales; family Oceanipulchritudinaceae; genus Oceanipulchritudo. The sequence goes on from JBEAQI010000230.1 coordinate 250, forward strand.
CCCACGCCTTCTCTACCGGATACTTAACGCCATTCTTAGCCATTTTGTTGCGGATCGCCCTCGCCACATCAATCCCAGCCACATTTGCAAACTCCATCGCGTACAACAGAATATCCGCCAATTCGTCCGCAACCGCCTCCCTTCCGGCCTGCTCTCGGCTCTCCTCCCCGCTCGTCCACAAAAAATGCTCCATCAACTCGCCAGCCTCCGCAGCCAACGCCATCGACAAATTCTTCGGGGTATGAAACTGTTCCCAGTTCCGCTCCCGCGCAAACAAAAGGACCTCCCGCTTCAGGTCTCCAAGGGTCGTCCGATCATCCCCGCCCGCGCTGCCCGTCTGCTCACTCACCCCTTTTGCACACTCTCCCCATCACCTGTCTCCTCAACATCATCCCCTACCGCGCGAGCGCTCACGGATTCAGGTTCAGGTTCCGGCTCACTTTCGGCTTCGCCATCAGATTCGGAGTTCCCCTCACTATCCGCTTCGCTATCGCCGGCGGGATCGAGTTCGCCTTCGGTGTCGCCACCGGCTGCGCCACTGTCTGCCGCATCCGGCTCCGCAGCGGACTCCGCAACCGCCTCTGCCACCGGCTCCGGCTCTGCAACGGACCCTGCCACTAGCTCGGACTCCGCCACCGGCTCCGGCTCTGCAACCGCGGCCACCTCCGGCCCATCGGTAGACTCCGCTGGCACGTCTTCGGAAGCATCCTCCGCATCCTCGTTGGACCGGCCGCCCTCCTCGCGGGCCGGAGGAACGTACAGGCGACCATCGCTGTATTCCGTCACATATCCTTCTGACACCAGATAGTGCAGATCAATTTTCAGTTGCCGAATGCGGACTTGATCCTCAGGAGAGATTTGCACAGTTTGCTTGACCGCCTGCGCCGCCGCCTCCGGCGAGCCCATTTCTGAGGCGACTTCCTCAGCGGTTTTTTGAACCGTTGGATCGACCTTTGCAGGCACCAGACGGATTCCGAGATAGGTACGCGGCAAATCCTTCGCAGGGAAGTTGGGGTGCGCTTCCAGAAAACCAATCAAGTCGCTTAAGTTGTCGGCAAGCACCTCTCCAGGAAGACGAAAGCGACGCTTCACGGCGCAGACGAGAGACACCCCCTTCGAGCCCCGCTTGTAGACAGCAAATTTGACGCGGCGTAACCGGCCCCGCAAATGATTGGCGGTCTCCAGAGGAAAACGCCGCTGTCCTTCAAGTCGGAACTCCACCGAACGGCGAATCGGGTCCCCGGGATTGAGCAGGGCCAAGGCCTTGCCTGCGAAACGGGCAGAATAAGCAGGGCGCACCAATTTGTCCCGCGCTTGGGTCAACAAATGCAAGCGGGCATCCTCCAAATTGTTCAAAACAAGCTCAGGATTTTCCTTCGACGTGTAGCGTGTCTGAACTTTCATCTTGTTCGTCCAAGCCGCAATGTCGGCCTCTTCGCGCGAGGATTCGAGTTTTTGCTCAAACCGCTCGTAAGGGAGATGCGCCAATTTGCTGGCATGGTGTTCTCGGCAGATGGCCTGATACCGGTGATAATTCGGCGGGCTCAACACCTCCCCGGTAAAACCGCACTTGTGCACCATCTGGAAGGTACCGGCCGGGGAATCCCCCTCTACCTCTTCGATTTGAAAAAACTCTCCCAAATAGTGGCGCATCGTGTGCGCGATCGCGGCCTCCTCACTCCGGAAAGGCAACCCATCAGGAACCGAGGCATACAGCAACGCCGCTTCCCCTTCTTTTTGTCGCGGATCCTTCACCACACAAACAAACCGGTCAGGCTTTTCGAGGATCAGCCGCGCAATCTCGAACAACTCAAAAGTCCGGCAGGAATTCCGGATCGCTTGCGTCATGACCCGGAAGGCTTCTTCTTCAGGGTAAAAATCAACCTCCACCACCGGGGAAAAGGGTTCTTGATGCTCCTCTCGAAAGCCACGCTCCCGCCGATCGCCGTCTCGCCGGTCAACCTGCCGCCGATCGCCATCCCGCCGGTCACCCTGCTGCCGATCACCGTCGTGTCGCCTCGCAAACCCCGACCCACGCCGGTCCTTGCGAGGCCCTTTGGCTCCGCGTCCCCCATCACCCCGATCGGCCTCAAATGATTCGCGCGGCAAATGCTGCCGACGAGGTTTGTCGCTGACCCAATCCGGGCCCAAGGAGAGGGAGGAAAGCCCACTCAGATCGAGCTTTTCGGGTTGCGTTTCGGAGGAAGAGTCGGGTTTTTCAGCCATGGCAGTCTACAGCAAGGAACCGTATCCACTGACAATTCGGCAGGCAGGTCAAGCCCACATCAAAAGCCCCGTCCATCCCTGTCTCTAGGGTCGCCTCCTTTTTCGAGAAAAATCTTGCGCTCACTTTCTTCCTCACCACAGATACAGCCTTCCTTTCTTGCTCAGGTGGTGGAATTGGCAGACACGCACGCTTGAGGGGCGTGTGCCGAAAGGTGTGCGGGTTCAAGTCCCGCCCTGAGCACCATTCCTACTACCGCTTGGTCCGAGCAGGAATCGGTCTTCCGTTTCACCCGAACAGCGCCTGACTGGCATTGTAGTAGAGCGGAATCCCTATCACCAGATTGAAGGGAAAGGTGATCCCCAACGAGGCCGTCACGTAATTCGCAGGATTCGCCATCGGCAGCGCCACCCGCACCGCCGCCGGAGCGGCAATGTAAGAAGCGCTTGCGCACAGGACCGCAAAGACCACCGCCCCCCCCTGAGTGAATCCAATCATCCATGCCAGCCACAGTCCCACCATCCCCTGCGCAATCGGGGCCAGCACCGCAAAGGCCACTAGCGAACGTTTTACCCGCCCGCTCTCCCGTAGTTTCTCCCCAGCCACTAATCCCATCTCCAATAAAAACAACATCAGTACCCCATAAAACGGCGCCACAAGAAAGGGATGCATTAACTCTCTCGTCTCAAGCCCCCCCAACGCCCCCGCTGCCATCCCGCACATCAGCAAAATTAAACTCTTTCCAGATAAAACCTCCGCCACACTCTTCCCGAAACTCCCACTCGTCGATGCGCCAAAGCGACGCGCCAAGAGCAACGCCACAAAAATCGCCGGTATCTCCATCACCGCCATGATCGCCGCCATGAATGGCTCGTAGCTCACCGAAAGCCGGTCCAGAAACGCCAACGACGCCATGAATGTCACCGCCGATACAGACCCATAATGGGCCGCCATCGCCGCCGCATCGTACACTTCAAACCGTAAGAACCGCCGCGACGCAACATACACAGCCAAAGGAATGACCGCCGAAATTCCCACCGTGCCCGCCAAGGGCAGCGCCAGTACCGACGCCTCCGTGTCCGCCAACGCCACCCCACCCTTGTACCCAATCGACAATAAAAGATAGATCGTCAGCCCCTGATACACCTGCACCGGAAACTTTAAATCGCTTCTCACCCACACCGCCAACAGCCCCGTCGAAAAGGCCAATACCGGCGGTGATACCAAATTGCTTGTCAATAATCTCAGGGATTCCATTTCACTAAAAAAAAGTTGCGAAAAGTCATTCATGATTAATCCAACCGGCAAGCCCAAAACCCACCACTTGCGAATATAATTTCGTTGTTTACAAGGATCGACCGATCGGGCCAAACTGGCCCTCATGGAGTCCGGTCACGAGTGGACATTTTTCACGAATCACGCCCACGTCTTAGTCTGCCTCGTTTCAAACCCGAACCAGAGCCTGCGGCAAGTGGCGCTCGCGGTCGGGATCACGGAACGGGCCGTACAGAGAATCGTCGCCGAACTTGAGGAAGCGGGCTTCTTGGAGCGTCAACGGGTCGGCCGCCGCAACACCTACGCGATTCACATGGAGCGCCATATGCGCCACAAACTGGAAGCGCACTGCTCCATCGGCCAGATTCTGGAACCAGTCGTTTCGCGGGTCTCTTGAATTGACCCCATATCCTGAAGCCGCCGTTTCAGGAAAAGAGCGCATTTGATTTGACACAAAGGGTGTTCAGTTGGCCCCAGCGAGTAGTGATCATGCGGAATGATAGCTTCTTTCGCTATTCAATTTTTACGGTTTAAAATACTTATTCAGTTGTTAAAAGGTGCGCATTTCTTATCGATAACGATCTCCCTATGGCGTTCTCAGGCAGCATTTTGCGCCTCCGTCATGGAATCACTCTCCGCAGTCAACCGAATCACACATGGCCCTTTTTTATCGCAATCGACCCGACAAGTACGCAAACGAAACGGAGTTGGTCGTCGCGGAATAC
>JBEAQI010000231.1:0-2565 GCA_041163965.1 Verrucomicrobiota bacterium
TGGATGTACATCTACAATCTATCTGGCCAACCCGCCCCCGGAGGGGACACCACATGGGCTGGCTACCCCGTTCTGGAAACGGCCGATGTCAACACCGGTGCCTTCATGGGTTGGATCAAGGTCAACGGAGACCCCTACATCTACAGCTATGGCATCGCCAGTTGGCTCTACATGCCGCAAAATTATGTCTCCTCTTTCGGGGCATGGGCCTACCTGCTCGCCGGTTTCTGAGGGCAGTCCTCACGAGCCCCTCGGCCATGGTCTGTCTGCCCTCAACCTTTCGGCGTTCAACCTTCGCCCTCGTGATCGCCCTCCTGTCAACGGTTGGGCGCGCAACAGAGCACGCCACCTCCTCCCCGGCACCGGCGCTCCAGCACGCCCATTTGCTTGTGGAGGAAGCAGGCCTCGCCAGCAAGGTCAAATGGCTCAGCGTCCCCGCCTTGGGGCATCCGGAAGCATTCCGCATCGAACAGGGATCGGATGACGTTCGGATTGAATATGGCGGTCCGGGTGGAGCCTTTTACGCGGCCCAGCAACTGACCTCAGACTTTCCGGTCATGACCGATCAGGGCGCACCTGACTTCAACGTGCGAGGTGCCGTTCTCATGATGCTCAGCCAAAGTTGGGCCTACCAGTCTGAACTCAGCCCGGAGGTGTATCCATGGTTTTTTGACCGGGACCTGATGCGTCGCTATCTCGATACCCTCGCCTCGGCACGTCTCAATACGCTTATTCTTTGGTCAGGGCATCTCTTCCCGCACATTCTGGAATTACCGGAATACCCGGATGCTTCCGCGTTCAATCGCGATGAAATCCGGCGCAACCAGGAACAGTTCCATTGGCTCACCTCAGAAGCTGCCAAACGCAACATTTCCGTCCTCACCCACTTCTACAACATCCACATTTCGGAACACCTTGCCAAGGCCATGGACCGGTCCCCGGAAACGGATAACGACCCGACCCGCTACCGCGTGCCGGATGCCTTTGTCAAAGGGTACTACCGGACCATCCTTGCCAGATACTTCGAGCAGTTTCCAGGGGTCGGGCTCTACATTTGCCCGGGTGAATCGCTCGCCCTGGAGCATCAGCAGGACTGGTTTGAATCGGTCATCTTCGCCACCGCCAAAGCCAGCGGAAAAAATCCGCTTCTGATCATCCGGGACTGGACCCTCGACGCCACGTTCAAAGCGGCCCTTCCAACCCTGTATGATAATCTGTATTCGGAACGTAAGCACAATGACGAGACCATCACCAGTCCATGGCCGGATCCGCGCCACGAGGAGTGGAGGGGACGCCTGAAGGGACATATTGTCAATCTCCACGATCCCGCTGATGCCACTCCCTATCGGGTCGGCAGCCCGCGCCTGATCGGCGAGATCATCAAGCGCTGGAAGGACTCGGGGCTGTTCTCGGGCGGATGGTTTTATCCGCCACAATGCTGGATCTGGCCGGATACCTTGGACCGCTGGCCGGAAGAAACACTGCCCGGCCAAAAACCGCTCAGCTTCGAGCGGGATCCGCTATGGCACCTCCTACAAGGACGCGGCCTCTGGAAGGCCGACCGCAATCCACAGGCCGAGGCGCAGTGGGCCACCCACTACATCGGGCGCCATTTTGGCAATCCTGAAATCGGTACGCATCTGGTTCGCTGGTATGACCTCACGAGTCCCATTCTCCCAGGCTTGCAAAATCTGACCGCGACCCGTTTCGGCAACTTTTTCCCTCCTTCCATCGCCACCGTTCAAGCCAATGTGGACGACCTCCTGACCTACCGCCATCGAATCGACGATCCGTTTCCGGAAGGACCAGCCGGTCTCACGCATCAGCGTTACTATTCTCAACCGATTGATGCCTATACTATTGAGCGACACGGAGCGCTGCATGGCCGCCAGTCCTGGTCCGACCTCCGAAGCATGCCGGTCGCTCAACTGGCCGCTGAACTGGCCGCCGGACGGAACCCACAGCGCGCCATCCGCCCCGACCACCTCCTCCAAACCTATGCCAGCATGGCGCAGGAGGCCCTTGCCGCAGCACAAGCCGCCAGCTCCCTTCCCGGAACAGATCCCGAAGAACGCAAGCGCTTTGTCAGTGACGCCGAATGCCTTGTCCTGACCGTCAAATACTACCAACTGAAGGTGCAGGCGGCCCTCGCCAAAAGGCTCTACCAGTTGACTGGGCGCAAGGGCCATCTCAATGAATTGGAGACTGCCATGACCGCCTCGGTCGAGACCTACGCCACGCTCAAGGACCTCGCTTACAGCCACTACCGCGAGGGCACATCCATGTTCCATGCGCTCACTTGGGAACAGACCTTCGAGAGCCGCGTCCGCTGGGACCGCGACCTGCAATTGCACTGGATTAAAGGCCAGAACCGCTGAAGGACACGCGCTTCATCCCTGTCGATGGGCCTGCCCAGCAGCCGTCATCAGAAAAGGGTTCCCCGGCCTATGGGCACATCAACCGTTGACAGCAGAGGCCGACGCCATAACACCATGCCCACATGATGTCAGCAAACCCCCATCCGCTTCGTTCTCGCCTCCGGACACCTCTCCTGCTCCTCCTCTT
>JBEAQI010000232.1:0-3687 GCA_041163965.1 Verrucomicrobiota bacterium
CAGGCCAGATACCAGCTTTGGAATGATGCATCAGTTTGCCCGTACCGGCAACGGTGTAGCCACCGTAGCGAAAGTGCTCCATGATCGTCCGAGAGTTGGCGAGAACCCCATTCTCGTGCCATGGTTCCCAGAAAAAATTGCGCGAAACATGCGGATAGATGCCGTTGAGCAGGCTGGCCCGCGAGGGCGCGCAAATGGGGTTGTTGCAGTACGCGAGCGGGAAAGCGGTGCCAGTGGCCGCGAGTGTGTCCAATGCGGGCGTATGGGCCTGTGGATGGCCGCCAAGATACCCGACGTAATTGTTGAGGTCGTCGCTGACAATGAAGAGCACGTTTGGGCGTGATGCGAGTGCGTTCGCAGTCAGGCCGAGGAGCGCGATGCCAAGGCTGAGCGCACGGGTCAGCCGGCCGCGCGCGCGCGGTCTTGACGGCATCTGGGCGAAGGTGGAGGGAATCGTCGCAGACTCCATGAGACTAGCGTTGGATGCGGGATGGATCAACCGCACTTAGAGGAGCTGGCTCGGTTCGGGAGGCTGTGAAGAGCTCCCGCAGTTGCTGTACAATCTCCGGATGGTTTGCGGAGATGTCAGTGGTTTCGCCCGGATCCAATTCCAGATCATAGAGGGCGATCGCGGCCGCTGGCTGACGCAGCGTGTTGAGGCGAATCCCTTTCCATTTATCCATACGGATGGCAGTACGGCCCCCTTGTTCGTAGAATTCCCAATAGAGGTGGGAATGCTGACCCTGTTGGCCAGAGCCGGTCAGGGTAGGGAGCAAAGATATCCCGTCGGTGTGGTCCGGGCGGTCCGCCCCGATCAGCTCCATCACGGTTGAAAATAGGTCCCAGTTGGCGCAGATGAGATCTGATTTGGAGCCGGCGGGAATGGTTCCCGGCCATGCGGCGATCATGGGCACGCGGATGCCGCCCTCGTAGAGATCCCGCTTAAACCCACGAAAGGGGCCGTTGCTGTCAAAGAAGTCCGGATCAGCGCCTCCTTCCCGATGCGGGCCGTTATCGGACGTAAAAATAATGAGCGTTTTGTGCTCAATCCCCAGTTCGCGGACTTTGGCAACGATTTCCCCGACTTGCTCATCGAGCACGGTGATCATGGCTGCAAAAGCGGCGCGCGGTTCAGCTTGAGAGGCGTAGGGGCCCTCGCGGAAAGCTGGGCCGTCATCCGTGCCGCGCCATGGCGTCTCTTTGCCGAAGCGGCCCCGGAACCGGGCCATAACTGCCTCCGGGGCGACCAGTTCGGCGTGCGGAATGAGGCTTGGAACAAAGCAGAAGAACGGGTGATCCTTGTTTTCCTCAATGAACTGAAGGGTGCGCTCATGAATCAGGTCAGGGGCGTAGAGGCCCTTGGCTGGGCCGGCATTTTCGGGGAGGATCCGCTTTTCCCGGTTGTCCCATAAATGGCGCGGATAGTAGTGGTGGGCGAAGCGCTGGCAATTGTAGCCAAAAAATACATCAAAATGGTGGGTGGGGTCGCCCTCCGAGCCTGGATAACCAAGGCCCCACTTGCCAAAGGCCCCTGTGACATAGCCGGCCTCCTTGAGCAGTCTTGGGAGGGTAATGGCGTCTGCGGGAAGCGGATACTGGCCCTCTGGTCGGACTTCGAGATTTCCCCGAATGGGGGTCCGTCCGGTGTGTTGCCCGGTCATGAGGGCCGAGCGCGACGGCGCACAAACCGTGCTGCCGGCATAGTGTTGCGTGAAGAGCATTCCGTCGGCGGCGAGTTGGTCGAGGTGGGGGGTGCTGAACTGTCTTTGTCCGGTGCAGCTCAAATCCCCGTAGCCCAGGTCATCTGCGAGAATGTAGATGATATTGGGCCGGTCCTCCGCCCACAGCGGCAGCGAAAGAGTGGCCAGCAGCAGGAAAAACAGGATGGCTTTCATGATGGAGAGGAGCCGGTTTTTTTGGGGGCGATACGGATCATGAGCGTTTAATGGAGAGCCCGTGGTCAACCTTCAATCCCGAATTCTGAAATGCGGACGAGGGTCCGGAGGTCCACGGTTGACAGAGCGGTCGAATGTCGAGGAATGGAGGGGTGTCGGTTTCCCAACCCAACAACCCTTTGCACGGTCTGACCCTTGAGCGCATCCTCACCGACTTGGTGGAACGCATGGGCTGGGAGGGCCTTGGGCAGCACATTCAAATCCGCTGCTTCATGTACGAGCCTTCGATCAAATCCAGCCTTGTCTTTTTGCGCCGAACCCCTTGGGCACGGGCCAAAGTCGAGGCCCTTTATCTCAGCACCGTCGGGAGGGATGAGGCATGAATATTCCCAGCCTGACAACCAGCGTGGGGCGGATGAACCGGCTGCGAGTGGTCAAAAAGCTAAGCTTTGGGGTCTATCTGGATGGCAAGGATCAGGATGAGATTCTTCTTCCGATCCGTTATGTCCCGGACTCTTGCGAGGTGGATGACTTCCTCGACGTTTTCATTTATCTCGATTCCGAGGATCGACTGGTGGCGACCACCGAGACGCCGCTGGCGATGGCCGGTGAGTTGGCGTACCTGCGGGTGGTGGCGGTCAACAAGGTCGGCGCCTTTCTCGACTGGGGGCTGCCAAAGGATCTGCTGGTGCCCTTTGGCGAGCAGCGGGAAGGCCTCACCAAGGATCGGTCCTACATTGTCTATGTCTATTTCGATAAGACCAGCCAGCGCCTGGTGGCGTCCACCAAGCTGCACAAGTACATCAATCCCAAGAGCATCCGGTACAAACCGGGCAACAAGGTCGACCTCATTGTGGGCAGTGCGTTTGAGCTTGGTTGGCAGGTGATCATCGACAAGCGGTTCGTCGGGGTCATTTATCGCAACGAGGTGTTTCAGCCGGTCCGGGAGGGAGACGCCTTGGTGGGGTACATCAAGCAGGTCCGGCCCGATGGGAAAATCGATGTCGAATTGCAAAAGTCGGGCCTCTACGGAAGGGACGCCCTGGCAGAGGAAATTCTCGTCCAATTGAAAGCGGCGGGCGGCTTTCTCGCAGTGACGGACAGGAGTCCACCCGAGGAGATTCAGGATCGCTTCAAGGCCAGCAAGAAAGCGTACAAGCGGGCGGTGGGTGGCCTCTACAAGCGACGGCTGATCACCCTTGAAGACGGCGGGATTCGCTTCATCGGGGCTGGCACACATGGGTGAGCGGGGGTGGTGCTGGTTTGGTTGTCGGAGCCGGTCGGTAAGCCGGCGGGTCTATTGCGTAATGGTTGTGTTGACGGTGGTGTGGCAACAGGCCTTGTCTGCGGAGGAGCGGCCGCTCTTGCCGGCGGGGGCCTACATCACCGACATGCTGGTGGATCCGGCAGATCCCGAAGCGCTCTGGGTGGCCACCAACGGGGCCGGCATTTATTACCGGCCTTCGATGGATGCGCCATGGGAAGCCCGCCCTTTGGCTGGCCCCCGACGGGCGCTGGCCTTGGCCATGGGCGTGGGGCCATCGCCACGGGTGCTGTCCGGGGGAGAAGCTTCCGGCCCGCCCTTGGGACCCGATGGGGCGGCCTTGACGATGCTTGATATTGCGCCGCATCCCGCCGATCCCGAACTAATTTTTGTCCTCGCCCCGGACGGCGTTTGGCGGGTGCGTGGCCCGCACGGGCTCGCGGCCGAGCAAGAGTGGAAGCGCGTATTTTCTTATTCAGACTGGCTTGCGCAGAACCGCCAGCCCGACTGGCCCGAGGGGGACTGGGC
>JBEAQI010000233.1:0-2793 GCA_041163965.1 Verrucomicrobiota bacterium
CAGCGCGAAGCTTTTGAACTGGCCAACGCCCTCAACAATCCGCTCGCCGTCGAGATGCAGGTCGCCGAAATGTACGAGGTCGGGCCCACCCTCGCCAGCGACGCGCGGGATGCCAGTGTCCGGGCCGCTGCCTTCGGCGGAGCGCTGGTCATCCTCTTTATGATCCTCTACTACGGATTGGCCGGACTCGTCGCGACCCTCACCGTCGCCCTCAATGTCTTTCTCGTTCTCGGGGCTCTGGCCAGCTTCGACGCCACCATTACCCTGCCCGGCGTCGCGGCCCTCGTCCTCACCATCGGCATGGCCGTGGACGCCACTATCCTCATCTTTGAACGAATCCGGGAGGAACTCAAGACGGGCAAGAGCGTCCATGCCGCCCTCGTAAGCGGATATGACAAGGCCTTCTCGACCATTGTGGATGCAAACGTCACCACCCTCATCACCGCTCTCATCCTCGTCTGGCTTGGCACCGGCCCGGTCAAGGGATTCGGGGTCACCCTGAGCGCGGGGATCATTGCCACCGTCTTCTGCAGTCTCGTCACCTCGCGCTTTCTCCTCGAAGGCCTCGTTCTGGCCGGGATGCTCAAGCGACCGCTGCGATTCCAACTCTTTAAGAATACGGAATTCGCTTTTCTCGACCATGCCAAGAAAGCCTTCGGATTTTCATGGGCCCTCGTCGTAATCGGCGTTGTTTCCTTTATCTTCCATTTTGACCGGGCCTTCGGCATCGATTTCACCGGTGGAGATGAGGTCTCCGTCCGATTCTCGCAGGCCATCAGCTCCAGCGATGTGGTGGAGGTGGCGCAGACCGCCGCCTTCATTGGCAAGGACGGCTCCTCGCAATCGTTTGGTGAGGTCAACTCCTTCATCCAAACGCCTCTTGGATCGGAAAACGAGATCCTCGTTGTTCAAACAGAACCGCAAAAGGGCGAGCAGTTTGTGGCGGCCCTGCAGGCCGCTTATCCAGACGCGGGACTCGAAGAAATCGGACTGACCCAGATCGGCTCCGCCGTCGGAGACGAAGTGACCCGTAGCGCCATCATTTCGATCGGTGTGGCCCTTCTTGGTATTCTGCTCTACATTGCCTTCCGCTTCGAATTTGGCTACGGATTGGGCGCGGTCGTCGCCACCATCCATGACATGCTGATGACGGTCGGCATCTTCGTCACCCTTGGCGAATTCTTCGGCCTCGGTAGCGGCCAATTCTCCGCCCCCATGATCGCCGCCATCCTCATGACCCTCGGGTACTCCATCAATGACACCATCGTCGTCTTTGACCGGGTCCGCGAAGAATTGGAGCTGAATCCGGGCATGAACCTGCGAAAGGTCATCCATCTCTCCATCAACTGCGTCCTCAATCGGACCGTGCTGACCAGCTTGACCACCTTCTTTGCCGCTCTGATGCTCTTTATTTTCGGCGCTGGGGTCATTCAGGATTTCGCCCTCGTCTTTTTGATCGGGATTGTGACCGGAACCTTCTCCTCCATGTTCATCGCTAGCCCCGTTTTCTTCTGGTATCACAAGGGAGATCGGAAGTCCGTGGAAAAGGGGGAAATCCTGCCGACGTACGATTGGACTTCGGAGAAACCGTCGGCCTCCAAGGCTTGAGCGGCCCCCGCTCATGCAGTGGATTTTGCCACCGGCACATCCGGAACGGATCGCCCTCCTCGCCCGCAAGCTCGGAATCAGTCAGGTTCTCGCAAACTTGCTGCTGAGGCGCGGATATCACGTCCCGGACGCGGCGCTCGCCTTTCTCAACCCCAACCTCGCGGATCTCGCCGACCCGCTCCTGATGGGCGGTATGCGGGGCGCCGTGAATCGTCTGGAGCAGGCACTCCGGAATCAGGAATCGGTCCTTATCTTTGGTGATTACGATGTCGATGGGGTCACTTCGACCACCCTCCTCGCCCATTTCCTGCGGCAATTCGGCCTGAATCCGCGCTTCATTGTCCCGCGGCGCATGGGCGAGGGCTACGGCCTCAGCGTCGAGTCCCTGGAGCGGGCCATCGCCATGCAAAAGCCGGACCTGGTCATTGCCGTGGATTGCGGCACAGCCAGTGTCCAGGAAGTGCGCTGGCTGAAGGACAGGGGCATTTCAGCCATCATCATCGACCACCATTCGCCGCCCGACGAGTTGCCCGCAGACTGTGAACTGGTCAACCCGCATGTGCTGGATCCGGAGGACGTCCCGTGGAAGGACCTGTGCTCGGTGGGTCTGGTATTCAAGTTTTGTCACGCCGTGGTCAAAGTCCTCCGGCAAAAGGGCGATCCGCTCGCCGAGCGAATGGACCTGCGGCAATATCTGGACTTGGTGGCCTTGGGAACCGTGGCCGACTTGGTCCGTCTCACCGGGGAAAACCGTATCTTAGTCAGGAGCGGGCTCAAGGCGCTCCGAGCCTGTCGTCGACCCGGTATTTGCGCCCTCATGGATGTGGCCGGCCTGAGCCTCGGTGATCCCTTGGACGCCGGCGATATCGGCTTCAAGTTGGGGCCGCGTATCAATGCCAGCGGCCGACTGGATGATGCCACGCTTCCCATCGAACTTCTATTGAGCGAAGACTGGCAGAGTTGCCGGGAAAAAGCGCAAATCCTCGACCAGCATAATGGGGAACGGCAGGAAATTGAGCGCCACATTACCCTGGAAGCGGAAAAACTGGTCCAGTCCCGCCATGAAGAGGATCTGGGGCTGGTCCTCTACGCCCCGCATTGGCATACCGGCGTGGTCGGGATCGTCGCCAGCCGCCTGACCCGTCAGTTTCATCGCCCAGCCCTCGTTCTGGGGGCCGAGGAGGG
>JBEAQI010000234.1:0-3593 GCA_041163965.1 Verrucomicrobiota bacterium
ATCATCGAGTGGACCAAATAAATCGCGTAATCCGCTCCGGCAAGGGCCTGCTCCAATTCAAGAACGCTAAACAGATCGCACTGGCGCCATGTCTCACCCGAGCGCCCCCGCTGCATGGCCAGGCTGGCGGAGGAGCGGGTCAGACAGATCAGATCGTGGTCCTCCCGGAGCGCCTCGCGCAGCCGCGTGCCAACAAACCCCGTGGCCCCCGCCATCACCACCCGTTTCCTATCCGCGCCGCTCATGAAGACACTGTGTGGCCAACTCAGCGCCGGGTCAAGTGGGGCGCTTGACAGGGGCGAATAAAGCTGTCAGCCCTAAAATTATTCCGTTTTATGCAAAGCACGCGTTCAATAAAAGCAATGGGGAGGGAAGCGACGCGGATGGCGGACCGGCTTGGGGTATTGGAGCGGTTGGCGTATGGCTTGGGCGGATTGGTGAACAATTTGCTGGGGGCGGCGATTGGGATGATGGCGATCGTGTTGAATCTCGGCCTTGGGATGAACCCGGCGGTGGTGGGGACATTGATGGCCTTGCCGCGGTTGACGGACGCGCTGACGGACCCGTTGATGGGGTATATTTCGGACCACACACGCAGTCGGTGGGGCCGACGGCGGCCGTATATATTTGTGGGAGCCATCAGTGCGGGTCTGGTATTTGCGCTCCTTTGGCAACTGCCGGCGGGTCACGGGGAGCGATTCTACTTTTGGTATTTCCTGGTTGGTTCGGTGATTTTCTATTTGGCGTACACGGTCTACGCGACTCCATGGGTGGCGTTGGGGTATGAGTTGACGCCTGACTATAACGAGCGGACTCGCCTGATGGGCGTATCCAATTTTCTCGGACAATTCGCGTGGGTGGCGGTGCCCTGGTTTTACGCGTTCATGGAAAACGACCAATTCTTCAGTGATTCGGTTGAAGGCGCGCGGACCCTGGCGATTCTGGTGGGCGCGTTCACGATGGGGGTGGGGGTGATTCCGGCGATATTTTTGCGGGAGCGGATGGCGGGTTTGGCGGCGGTGGAGAACCGTGTGGAGGCGAAGAGCTTTTTGGCGGGCATGGCCGAAAACGCGGTCTCATTTTTTCAGGGCTTCTGGGTGACGATTCGTTTCAAGCCCTTTCAGAAGTTATGCGGGGCGACCTTTCTCGTTTTCAACGGGTACATGTTGATTTCCGCGTTCACGTCCTACGTCATTATTTACTACATTTATGGGGGCGACAAAGACGCGGGGGCCCAGTTGATGGGTTGGGTGGGGACGGCATCAGCGATCGGAACTTTTACGGTGATTCCTTTGGTGACGTGGTTGTCGACGGTGGTGGGGAAGCGTGGCGCCTTTTTTATCGCGATTGGGATCTCGGTTGTCGGGTATGTCTTGAAGTGGTTTTGTTTCAATCCCGAGCATCCATGGCTGCTTTTGTTGGCGACGCCCTTGATTGCCTTTGGCTTGGGTGGTTTATTCACGCTGATGGGGTCAATGGTGGCGGACGTATGCGATTTGGATGAGCTCGAAACGGGGCACCGGCGCGAGGGCATGTACGGATCGATTTTCTGGTGGGTCGTGAAATTGGGAATGGCCTTGGCCTTGGCGCTCTCCGGGGTGGCTCTGAACTTGACCGGGTTTGATGTCGAGCTTGGGGGAGCCCAGAGCGAGCAGACGCTATTCCTGATGCGCTTGACGGACGTGGCCGTGCCGATTGTGGCCTCTCTGCTGGCGATCTGGCTCGTCTACGGTTACACGTTAACGGAGGAGCGTTCCCGCGAGGTGCGCGCCTTGCTGGAGGCTCGGCGCGGACGCGTTTGATCAGGTCTCCTGCTCGGAGTGGCTTGTTTTCCGCGGATCCATTCCAAGTCGGATCTGCAGCTCCGCAAAGAGCGTGTAAATAACCGGAATGATGATCAGGGTCAGGAGGGTGGAGGTGATCATTCCACCGACCGCGACTACCCCCAGCGGACGGCGCGATTCCGCGGCGTCCCCGAATCCGATGGCGATGGGGAGGATGCCGGCGATGGTGGCGAACGAGGTCATGAGAATGGGCCGGAGTCGGATTAGACCAGCCTGAATCATGGCTTGCACGGGGGTATCTCCTTTAGCCATGCGCTGGTTGGCGAATTCAACGAGCAGAATGGAATTTTTCGTGACCAGGCCGACGAGGAGGACCAGGCCGACCTGGCTGAAGATATTCATATTCATGGATGGAATACGCGGGATCAGGCGGTCCATGAAATGGGCGAAAGCTGGCGCGTCGGGGGCGTAGTTGGCCCAGCCGTGGAAGAGCTCGCCGAGGTAATTCACCCAACTGAGACCGTACAGCAGGCCGAAGGCCCCGAGGAAGGCGAGAGGCAGAGCGAGCATGACGGTGAGCGGGTGGAGGAGGCTCTCAAACTGGGCGGCGAGGACCATGTAGACAACGATGATGGCGAGGAGGAGGAAAATGTAGAGACTGTTGCTGGATTCCCGAAGGTTACGGCCTTCGCCGAGCCAGTCGTGGGAGGTGTCTGGCGGCAGCATTTCAGTGAGGATGGCCTCGGTCCGAGCGATGGCCTCCCCGATGGTGACGCCGACGGGGGTGGCCTCAATGGTGGCGGAGCGCTGCCGGGCAAAGCGTTCGATGACGTTGGGGCCTGCTCCCTCCGCGGTGGTCACGACATTACTCAACTGGACCAGCTCACCCCGGTCATTGCGGACGTGGATATTATCCAGATCGGTGGGGAGGAGCCGCTTTTGCCGTTCCAATTGGGCGATGACCTCATACTGTTTGCCGTCCCGCTTGATGGTGCTGAGGTCCTGCCCGCCAAAGAGAATTTGCAGGGTGCGTGAAATATCCTCCACGGAGACGCCGAGGGCTCCGGCCCGGTCCCGGTTGATGGAGACGCGCAGCTCCGGTTTGTTCAGCTCGAAGGAGGAGCGGACATTGGTGAGGAACCCTTCCTGTCGCAGGCGTGCTCCGACCGAGTCGGTGATGGAGGCCAGTTGATCGAGGTTGCGGTTACTGAGGACCAGTTGAAAGCTCTGCGAAAACCCCAGATCGACGGCCTTTGGGAGAATGGGAATGGCGATGGCACCCTCGACTTCGTTGAAGAAGCGGGCCCCCAGCCCATCAGGCCCGTTGACGAGGTCCCGGATGTGGAGCCGCTCGCCATCCTTGAGGCGCACGAACATGAATCCCTGGGCAGCGTTCCCCGGGCCGTTGAAGGGCAGGGCGACTGCGCTGAAGTAGCCATCCACGGCGTCCACTTGGCTGACAATGGTCTCCATTTGGCGCATCATGCGGTCCGTGTATTCAGGGGTGGAGCCTTCCGGGGCAATGGCGATAGAAAGGAAGCGGCCCTTGTCTTCTCCCGGGAGGAATTCGTTGTCCAGATGAAGGAAAAAGTAGCCCGAAAGCAGCAGCGAAAGGAGGGCGAGTAGCAGCACGCTGGGACGGTGCCGCAGGGCGAACCGAAGGGAGCGCTCGTAGAGCCGGTTGAGGCAGAAAAAGAACCGATCAAAAGCATTAAAGACACGTCAATGGCGAACCTCCCCGATCGGCTTGAGGAGGCGCGCGCTGACCATCGGGGACAGGGTAAGCGCGACGAAGGCCGAGCAGATCAC
>JBEAQI010000235.1:0-3339 GCA_041163965.1 Verrucomicrobiota bacterium
GGGAGAGGGCCCGCAGTTGTTCAAGGCGGAATCGAAGCGTGCCCGGGAACGTCCAATCCTCCTGGTCGGCACTGGCAGTGTCGAAGCCTTGGAGCGGAGCGGCGACTTTGACGGGGATCTGAGGGTCGTCAAGGAAGGGCTGGAAGGGGACAATGCCGTGTTGGAGACGGCGGAGGCGATCGCTCACAGTGGAGGGCTCATGCCCGAGGCAAGTGACCCATCCGATACCAGTGACGACGCAGGAGCGCATTGGCCTGCTGTGGGGTCAGGTTTGGCTGGAGGGGGCTGGACTGGCGAGGACAAAGGTCAGCGAAATCTCTTCCGCTCTCGCGACTTTAACCCCGTTGCAGAGGATGGTTCCCTCAAATTGGGCCAGCGGGGCATGCACCTTTTTGAGGGAGACCATGAGGTTGAGGGTGTCCCCGGGGCGACACATTTTGTGGCAGCGGACGCCGTCGCAGGAGACGAAAAAGATTTTCTCCGGATCGACAGGGCCGCCGAATTCCGTGGATTCCCCCTTGATCATGAAAAGAACGGCCAATTGGCCGAGGGCCTCCAACATAAGCGAGGCGGGGAAGATGGGATTGTCGCGAAAGTGTCCCTGCAGGAAGGCTTCATCTCCGGCGATGCGGTAGGCTCCCTCCGCCGAGTGCGAGTTGAGGCGTGCCTCGTGGAGGAAGAGGAAAGGGGCCTGATGAGGCATGGCGGCGGCCAATTGTTCGAGGGAAAAGATCTGTTTGGCGGCGGGCAGCGGAAGACCTTGGGTTTTCGCGGTCAGGTAAGCCTTGATGTCGCCCAAGGTTCGCAAGTGGCGCAGTTCCTCGTTTTCAATCTGAATATCGAGGGTTTCTTCCACCAGCATGATGATTTCGACCATGAGGAGTGAGTCGATTCCGAGGTCATCCATGAGGCGGGTTTGATCGCTGCTCTGCCGAATGAGGGCCCGGACATCCGGTTCAACAAAGCGCTCGATGATGCCAAGGACAATGGTTGGGATCTGCTCTGGGTTGCCGGTCTTGCGGTAGTCAAGGGCGGCCTCGACGGTTTGCTCTGAGCAGCGTTTGAGAGATTCGCGCAGGTCTTCTTCGTTGAACTGGGTTGTCGCCATAATGTGGGATCGCTTGTGATATCAAGCCTGCCTGGCAGTCTTGAGGATTTTTCGGTAGGAAAGGTTTACCGGCAGCGTCTGTAAACACTGAATTTTGTTGGGCATGTTACAGGGTGTGAGGGATACCATGAGAAAGCTGTTGTGAAAACCCCGAAAACAGGGCCAAAGTTTCTCTTCCTAGCATTTGGAAAGGGAGAGAAGTCCCAAGGCACGAGAACTTGCAAATTGGATGGTCCTCAACCTTATTGTTCGAATGAGTGAGCCGGAAAATATTCGCGATGCGATTGATCGTCTAAGGGCGGAGGTGGAGCGTCACGAGCGGCTATATCGCATCGAGAATACCCCCGAAATTTCGGATCAGGCCTTTGATCGTATGGTTAAGGAACTGGAGCGATTGGAGGCGGAATACCCCCTTTTTGCCTCGCCTCGCAGTCCGATTGGCACCATTGGCGACGACCGGTCCAAAGGATTCCAGACGGTGCGGCACCTTGAGGCGATGCAGTCCCTCGACAACACCTATAATCCCGCGGAACTGCGTGAATTCGACAATCGCCTGAGGCGGCTTCTGGGTCGGGACCGGATCGCCTACCTTGTGGAGCCCAAGATCGATGGACTGGCCATCAGCCTGACCTATGAGGGTGGGCGCTTGATGCGGGCGGTGACCCGTGGAAATGGCGAGGAGGGAGACGATGTCACGGCCAACGCCCTGACGATAGCCGGTTTACCGCGCCAGCTTCCGGGTACCGGGCATCCCCGTTTGGTCGAAATACGCGGTGAAGTGTATATGACCAACGCCGAATTCGAGCGGATCAACGACCGGCGGCGCGAGCGGGGGGAACCGCCCTATATGAACCCCCGCAATCTAGCCAGTGGCACCATGAAACTATTGGACCCGGCGGAGGTGGCGAAGCGCCGGCTCGAGATGGTTTGCTATGGTCTGGGAGCTATCGAGGGGAAGGGCTTCACGCATCAGCATCAGTTGCGGCAGGCCTTTCAGGACTGGGGCCTGCCGGTGGTGGAACGCGTCTGGTTGGAGGATGACATTGAAGGCGTGCTGCGGGCGGTCACAGAACTCGAGCAAATCCGGTCCCAGTTTGCTTATCCGACGGATGGAGCGGTCTTGAAGGTCGATGAGCGCGCTTTGCAGCAGCGGGCCGGAACGACTTCCAAGGCCCCGCGCTGGGCCATCAGCTATAAATTCGCGGCGGAACAAGCCGAAACCCGCCTGCGGGCTATCAGCATTCAGATTGGAAGGACGGGCAATCTCACCCCAGTGGCAGAGTTGGAACCGGTGGAGATCGCGGGGACCTTGGTAAGCCGAGCCACCTTGCACAATGAGGATGAGATTCAGCGCAAGGACGTCCGCGAGGGGGACGTCGTGGTTGTAGAAAAGGCCGGCGAAATTATTCCCGCGGTGGTCAGGGTGGTGGGAGAAAAGCGCCCCCCCGAATCGGTTCCGTTTGATTTTTCGGCCCGGCTTAAGGAGCTCGGATTGGACGCCGAACGCGTTGTCGGTCAGGCCGCCTGGCGTCTCAAAACGACTGACAATCCCGAGCAACTCCGGCGGCAGATCGAGTATTTTGCCGGACGAGGGGCGATGGACATCGATGGCTTGGGCAAAGAGATCGTTCGCCAATTGGTGGAGACCGGGCGGGTGCGCGATATCGCGGACTTATACGCGCTGACGGAGCCCGACCTGCTGGGTCTGGATAAGATCGGGGAGAAGTCCGCTCGTAACCTGTTGGCGGCGATTGAGGCCAGCCGGTCGGTCGATCTCTGGCGCCTGCTCAGTGGGCTTGGCATTTCCCTTGTCGGAAGCGAGGCGGCCAAGTTGCTGGCCAGCCAGTTCCGCTCCATGGAGGCCATCGCCGCCGCTTCCATGGCCGACTTCGAGGCCATTGAGGGAATTGGCCCGAAGATGGCCTTGAGCCTCGTGGATTACTTTCAAAACGACTCCAATCGGACTCGTTTGGACCGCTTGCGCGCCTACGGGCTGACCTTGCAGAGCACCCTCCCGGAGGTTTCCTCCGGCGCTGGGTCCCTCCACGGTATGACCTTTGTTCTGACCGGGACCCTCCCGAACCTTAACCGTGAGGAGGCCAAGTCCCTCATTGAGGCCGCGGGTGGAAAGGTCACCGGAAGCGTCAGTGGCAAGACCAGCTATGTCGTCGCCGGAGACGAAGCCGGCAGCAAACTCACCAAGGCCCAGTCATTGGGCATTCCCATTTTGG
>JBEAQI010000236.1:0-2864 GCA_041163965.1 Verrucomicrobiota bacterium
GGCGTTTCCGCGTAAAGGATGTTGGCTTGAACGGTGAATCCGTCAAAGCGCTCTGTTTTGCCGATCCTTCTGGAGGCGATGACGGATTGGAAAGAGATGGAAGTCTTGGCATTTATGGAGAGGCGCTGTTCAAGGTATTCGGCGAGGTGAAATATCTTTGAGGCGGCGCGGTAGTAGTCGCGCATGAAGCGTTCCACGCGGGCAAAGACGGCCTCTTCGTGGTAGCCGAGGGCTTGGGCTACGCGCGGCTGTTTTTCGAAGTCGAGAAGGTCGCAGCCCCGGCCACACTGAAGGTGGAGTTCAGTACGGACTCGCAGAAGAAAGTCGTATGCTTTGTGTAGTTCGTGCCGCTCATTGGGGCGGATCAGGCCGAGGTCGACGAGGGCTTGGAGATCACGGCCGTCGTATTGCAGACGGGCCATCCACAAGATGTTCTGGTAGTCCCGTAATCCGCCGACTCCGTTCTTGATGTCCGGTTCCTGAATGAAGACCGAGTTTCCATTCCGGTCCCGCCGTTTCAGTTGATCCTCGAGCCGCTCCCGCAGGTAGGCGAGGACATCGTCTTTGCGGATGAAGCGGTCATAGGCCTTGGCGAATTTGCGGTAAAGGCCGGAATCGCCGCAGATGAGACGGGATTCCAGCATGGCGTTTTTACTCTGTTCGTCCTGGTCAGCTTCGGCGATGGCCTCCCGGAGAGTCCGCGTGCTGTGGCCGACCTTCAGATTCAAGTCCCACAGCATGTAGAGAATTGTATCATTGAAGATCCGTTGCATATCCGGAAATTTTGCGGAGCGTACTTTTTCCGGATAGAGGAACATGATATCAATGTCGCTGAAGGGGCACAATTCTGAGCGCCCGTAGCCTCCAATGGCGAGGATGGAGGCCTCGGTACAGAGTCCTCCCTGCTCTTCAATGACGCGTTGGCAAGCCAGTCGATGCAGGCGGCTGATGAGTATATCCATTGCGATTGACCGGCAATGGACTACCCGTAAGCCGCCACCGCCCAAGCGATGATAGCGGCTAATCCAAGCGTTGGACTGTTTCAGGTATTCCCGGAAGCAGGATAGCTGGCTATCGCGATCAGCCGATACCTCATCCAGGCCCACCTTCGCCGCAAGGGCTTGCATGAGGGCGGCAAATTTTTCCGGATTTGGGAGGATCCTCGGCACGCAGCGGGACTATGGAAGGCCATTTTTGCAATGCAAGGTTTTCGCTGATCCGAATCGAGTTGGACGTGTTTAAAGTGGTTACCCTAGGAGGGATGCGTTGTAAATTGCGGCGTAGTCAATCCGGGAAACATTGACAACCGAATAATTAGGTTTGAAACCCAAGATAAAGACAGGATGTTGTTTTCCCCATGAAGTTGAGCTTAAAAGTCGAGTATGCCTGCCAGGTTTTGGCGCAGTTGGGGTACACCGTGGAACGCAAAACTTTGCCGCACATAGAGGATTTGGCAAAAGCGGAGTCCATTCCATCCAATTACTTGGTACAGATTCTCAATGAGCTCCGGACAGCCGGACTCATCAACAGTCGGCGGGGCAAGCAGGGTGGATACGCGTTGGCCCGGCCTGCCGAGGAAATCAGTCTCTATGATATCATGCTGGCGGTGGAGGGAGCGATATTGGCCCACAGCGCGAAGGGGACGGGGCAATCATCAGCCCGTGTGTCGGAGGTCTGGGGTCAGATAGAGGAGGATTTTTCGGCCATGTTGAAGGCCATTTCTGTAGACCAATTGATGAGTGCGGATCGTAACGCAATGTGGTACATCTGATTCCTTGATTTGCTCTGTTTCCAATGAAAACACCCGCTGGTATCGACGTACGCAATTT
Source organism: Verrucomicrobiota bacterium (assembly GCA_041163965.1). Taxonomy (GTDB): domain Bacteria; phylum Verrucomicrobiota; class Verrucomicrobiia; order Opitutales; family Oceanipulchritudinaceae; genus Oceanipulchritudo. The sequence continues at coordinate 1,830 of JBEAQI010000236.1, forward strand.
GGGCTGTGCGGTCCTTCCCTGCGGGGGGTCTTTGAGGTTGATCGGTCAACTCTCTTAACGGCGAGGCCCTTCCTGCCTTAATTTAGGTATGCCTGACACCTAAATTTGGGTGTTTCAGGCTCTTGATACGCTGATTGCATGGGCGATGCTGTTCTCCATGAGACAGTCTCGCATCAAAGCGGTCAAAGGGGAAGATGCGCTGTATCATGCGATCGACCGCATTGTGGGGGGCGATTTCCTTATGGGGCCGGTGGAGAAGGAAGTTTTCTTAAAGATCATGTGGAGGGTCGCGAGATTTCTTGGTTTGAAGATCTACGATTACTGCGTGATGGACACGCATGCGCACAAATTGATTTTCTGCCCGGGTAAGGTTGAGTTGACCGATGAACAGTTCTTGGAGAGACTCAGGGAGTACAAAGGGGAACGGCATCCGGAAGTACGGACCTTTGCCAACAGCATGAAAAGCGGTGGAACGAAGCACGAGGAACTTCGGACGAAATACAGGCGCAGATTGGGCAATATTTCGGAGTTTGAAAAGAGTCACAAGCAGATGTTCACGACTTGGTATAATCGGCGGCACAAGCGTCGCGGGACGCTTTGGATGGAGCGATTTTCAAGTGTACTGGTCGAGAACGTGAAGGCTGCAAGGGAGGCGGTCGCGGTTTATCTGGATCTGAATCCTGTCCGTGCCGAAATAGTCAGCGATCCCAAGGATTACCGTTTTTGCGCGTATGCAGCTGCACTTGGGGGTGACCAGCGCTGCCGAGAGGGGCTGATGGCGGTAATGGAAAAACAGGAGTGGGAAAAGGCAGCAGCAGCCTACCGGCTCGAGTTGATGCAGGTTGGTCAAATCAGGCGGCAGGGAAAGCGCGGGTGCATCTCACAGGACTTGTTTTTGCAAACGCGGAATGACAAGGGAGTGTTGCCGGCGGCCACCCTTTTTCGCCTGCGGATTCGATATTTTACCGAAGGACTGGTCCTTGGAACGGAGGCGTTCGTGCAAAAGGCCTTTGATCGTCACCGCAGCCATTTTGG
>JBEAQI010000237.1:0-2576 GCA_041163965.1 Verrucomicrobiota bacterium
CCAACTGGGGTTTCTCTCCTTCGAGGAACTGAATCTGGATCGCCTGCCCCCGCTTCCAGAACCGGGACAGCCGCTCCGCCTCGAACACCTCAACAGTAATCAGGGCGATATCCACGCGGAACTGGCGGACCTGGATAATGATAGCCGCTTGGACCTCATCCTCTGCTCCTCGGACTACGCAGACGCCCCTCCCTATGAGGAACGGTTGCGTCTCTTTTACCAGCAACCGGACGGGCGATTCAAGGACCTCACCGCCTCCATGGGCATTGATCACATCGGGGCCGGGATGCCCTCCCTCGCCGATCTGGACGGCGACGGTGATCTGGACCTCATCGTCGGGCAGAGTTTCAACCGGCTCTCCCCCGAACAGCGCCGGAGCGCCGCCCTCGTCTCGGGTGCCCTCTCCGCCGATGCACCGGAGGACACCGTCCCCTCCATCCGCGCGCGGCTCTTTCTCAACCCGGGCTCACCAGAGCACAACGCCATTGTTCTGCATCTAACCGGTGATCCCGCACAAAACTGCACCGCCGAAGCCTATCACTCGCTCATTTCCGTCACCGCCGATGTTGATGGCGATCCGGCAACCCCCGAGGTCACGCAAATAAGGCAAATCCTTGGTCCAGGCGGACATGCGGGGGGTGAATCGCCCCCCTGGGCCCATATTGGCATTGGCAAGGGCACCTCCGCCACAATTTCCGTCGAGTGGGCCGGCTCTACCGCCGTCTCCCCTGCCCGTCCGGCCCAAACCTTTCTCAACGTAACCCCGGGCACGTACCATCTCAAGCAGGGAGACAGCCTCCAGCCGCGATTCCCCTGACCCCGCCAACCGTACCTCCCCCCTGCCGGGCGCCCATTATTATTCCACCATGATTATGGTTGAAATCATCGGCATCGCTTCGGGTCTCGGCAGGCGATTTTGCGCAGGCGAGAAGGGCACGAGAGCCGATTCCAAAGGCGAAACCGAGACCCGATTTGCAACCTGTTCGATTAGCGGCGTATCAAAAAAAGCGCCCCACCGAAATGGGGCGCTTCCATGAAGAAAACAGATTCAAGCTGAATCAGAACAGGTAGCGGATCCCCACCAAGGCCTGCCAGCGGGAAATCCGGTTGGTCTCGCGGAACTCGCTTTTCACCGCGGCCTCGTTGAAATTGTAGACGTATTTGCCGTCCACAACAGAAGCCGATGCCACCCGGACCGTGCGGGGGAACGTCCCCAGCTGAGAGACCTGGCCCCAGTCCTTGTTCAACAGATTCCCGAAGTTCTTGATGCTGAAGATCAGCTCAATCTGATTATCGCGGATCGTCCCAATGCGTTGCGTGATGTTCAGATCCCACTGGTGAATGAAGGACTCCGTGCCAACATTGCGCGGCACAATTTGTCCTTTGTACCCACCGAGATTGGAATTGAGGTAGGCAAAGAACGCCGCCTCCGTCGCAGGGTTAGCCATCCCGCCATAAAGGGGATCACTCGTCCCAGCCGGAACATAAAAGAGGTCGTTCTGGCGGCCACCACTGTTGACGCGGTCGGCATTGATGTCGTTGGCGAAAACATAGCTGAATGGCCGGCCTGAGCGCCCCTCGTACACCACGTTGACGATCGTCTGCAGGCGCTCGGACCACCGGAACTCCTTGCTCACCGACGCGATAAAGCGGTGCTTCACCTCATAGTCAGAGCGGGCCGCCACTTCCTCGTTGGGGTTGATGACACCGCGGGCCCGCCATGATGAAATGGCCTGACTGGACGTGCCGGGCTGGACATCCTCCGCATTCTGATAGTTGTACGCCGCGCTGAACGCCCACCCATCCTCGGGATCCATCGGCCGGTTGATCGACAGGGTGTAATTGTCGGCATGCCCCTGGTCGGTGTTGGTCAGGTAGATGACCTCATTAAACCCGTCCTCGCGCGACCAGGCACTGGATCCGGTGTACAGGATCCGGCCGTCCGGCAAGGTGCCGGCCTCGTTGAGGTTGAGGTGCGTGTAATGAATGCCGTTGTTCACCCATGACCAGATCGCCTCCGCCGTCAGCGTCATGCCGTACCACGGCAACTGGTGGTCAATCGCGAAGTTCGTCTTCCAGTTTGAGGGCAGCTCGAAATCGGGATCGGTCAGGTTGATCACGAACCGGGGCAGTGTCCCATCCGAGGGCACTTCCTGCTCCACACTGAAGGGCGGCACGTTCGACCCGGTCAACCGAAGGGAGGCTATGCTGAGACCATTGTTGGAATAGGTATTCGAGAGCCAAACCTGGGGCTGCTTGCCATAAAATAGGCCCAAGCCACCGCGGACCTGGGTCTTGCGCTCGGGATCCACCGCAAGGTTAAAGGACACCCGGGGCTGGATCACGCGGTTGCCATCAATGGTCGCGTCATTGCGAACCCCGAAGGTCTCTTCCACCAATGGATTGGATAGGGGCGCATTGGGCACTATCGGGGTATCAATACGCAAACCGGCCGTAATCGTCAGGCGATCGCTCAGCGTCAACCGGTCCTCAACGAAAAATGCCAGATTGCGCTGGGTGAACTCGGCCGCGGGATTGCGCCCGGGCATCGCGTACCGGAATTCGTAGTCGCGTCC
>JBEAQI010000238.1:0-4275 GCA_041163965.1 Verrucomicrobiota bacterium
TCATTGAAATGCCCAAACTGAGCGATACCATGACCACTGGGACGCTCGTCAAATGGCTCAAAAACGAGGGGGATCCGGTTGCCTCTGGCGAGATGATCGCAGAGGTGGAAACGGACAAGGCCACCATGGAAGTGGAAAACTTTGAGGACGGCTTTCTCCTGAAACACTATGTGCGGGAAGGCGACGCCGTGAGCATTGGCTCCCCGATCTGCGCTGTCGGCGAGAAAGGGGAAACGGCCCCGGAAGTGGCAGCCCCTGTCACCGAACCCTCCGCTGCGCCCTCCACCGATGAGGAGACAGCGACGACATCTGCCCCCGAACCGGAGCCAGCTCCAGCGGAGGAAACGAACAGCACCACCGAGGCGCCAGCGCGGCCCGCGCCCGCTGCTACTGCGGCGACGCCAGGAGAACGGATCAAGGCCTCTCCCTTGGCCAAAAAACTGGCCCAAGAGCTTGGTGTCGATCTGGCCTATGTGCAGGGAACCGGCCCATCGGGTCGCATCGTCAAGGCGGACGTGGAAATGGCCGCGAAATCGCCACGGCCCTCCTTCAGTGCGGTCGGCGCCGCTTTTGTCCCCGGCAAGTTGGAGGAAAAAACCGAAAAGGTTTCCAACATGCGGGCTTCTATTGCCAAGGCCCTCGTAAAGTCAAAGGTGGAGGCCCCGCATTTCTACCTCCAAAGTGAGGTGGATGCGGCCGCCCTTTCCGCCCTGCGCCAGGATCTGAATGGTTTCCTGGCCGGCTTGCCGGCGCAGGAGGGGGGGCTCAAGCTCACCGTCAATGACCTCATACTCCGCGCCGCCGCCATGGCCGCGGTCAAGGTACCGGCCATCAACCGCTCATGGTTGGGCGACTCGATCCGCCACCACGGTTCCGTCCACCTCGCCTTCGGGGTCGCCATCGACGATGGCCTCGTCACCCCGGTTATCCGTGACGCCCACACAAAGTCGCTCCGCCAGATTGCGGCCGAAGCCAAGGCTCTCATCGCCAAGGCCAGAGACCGCAAACTCAAACCGGAAGAAATGGCCGGCAGCACCCTGACCGTCACCAACCTTGGCATGTTCGGTATCACCGATTTCTACGGAATCATCAATCCGGGCAATGCCGCCATCCTCAGCGTCGGCGCCACCATCAAGCAGCCCATCGTCGATGAGGAGAATCAAATCCGCATCGGCTACCGTATGAAAGTCGGCCTTAGCGGAGACCACCGCGTCATCGACGGCGCTGTCGCCGCCCAGTATCTCGCCGCTCTGCGGGAATTGCTCGAAAAACCGGCCATTCTTCTCGTCTGATCCAGAGCCGGCCCCTCACCGCAGCTCCTTAAAGAAGGATGTTGTCGATGAGGCGGACCTCGTCACACCAAACCGCCGTCATCACGAGGGTATGGCCGGGCTCCAGCGCGTAGCGGCACGGTTCCATCGTGACTGGATTCACCGCCGCAACATAAATGACCCGTAGTCGCCTTACCTGAGTCAGGTGGTGCGTTACTTCCGCTAGAACGCGGTCGATGTTGCGGATGCCGTTTTCGACAAGGCGCTTCCCCTCAAGCAGGGCTCGGTGCAGTGTCGCGGCATCCTTTCTCTGGAAATCGTTCAGATAGCGATTCCGGGCATTGGCCGGCAGCCCATCGGCCTCGCGGACCGTAGGCACGCGCTCCACGGAAACCTTAAAAAAGCACTCCGCCACCAGCTTCTCCAACACCGCCGCTTTTTGTGCGTCACGCCAGCCAACCAGAATGAGATCCGGTCGAATGAGATTCAGCAAAAGGACATAAAGGGTGCAAACACCTTTGAAGTAGGTCGGCCGGGAAACCCCGCAGAGGGTCTTGCTGATGCCATCCTCCTCCATGTGGCAGGAATAGCCAGGTGGAAAGAGTACTCTGGCCTCGGGCCTGAAAAGAACATCCACCCCATTATCCTCCGCAAACTGGGCATCCTCCGCGCTGCAGCGGGGATAGCGCTGGTAATCCTCGTTCGGGCCGAACTCCTTCGGATTCACCATCGCCGACAGCACCACCACCTCAGCCTGCTCGCGGGCACGCTGAATGAGGGCCGCATGTCCTGCATGCAGCGCCCCGTTGGTCGCCACCAAGGCAATCCGCTTGCCTGCCAAACGGAGCCCCATGGACAGCTCTTGCATTTGATGGGGGTCTTCGATGATTTGCATGAGGCACTCCTTTCCGGGGACCTCACGACATAGCAGCATGCCCCGCTGGCTCAAGTTATTTTCAGCAGCAAGGATAAATTCGGTATTTTGTCGCTTGTCTCCATCCGGATTCGCTTTTCGCTAACCCGTCTATGGCTCTGATCAACGAGAACTACCGAAAGCTCCAAGCCTCTTACCTATTCAGTGAAATTGCCAAAAGGGTCCAGGCCTACACCGCTGCCAACCCCGACAAGGCTATCATCCGTATGGGAATTGGGGACGTCACCGAACCGCTTCCAAATGCCTGTCGTTCTGCTTTTCACGCCGCCATCGACGACCTGGGGACCCATCAGGGATTTCATGGATACGGGCCCGAGCAAGGCTACCCATTCCTTAGAGAAGCCATCGCCAACGGCGCCTACGCCCCTCTCGGATGCAACATCGCCTCTGACGAAATATTCGTTTCCGATGGCTCGAAATGCGACAGCGGAAATATTCAGGAAATCTTCTCCACGGAGGCGCGCGTCGCCATCCCCGATCCGGTCTACCCAGTCTACGTCGACACCAACGTCATGGCCGGTCGTACCGGACCCGCGGCGAACGGGCGCTACAGTGGCCTGCTCTATCTGGAGTCGACACCAGAAAACCATTATATTCCCACTCCGCCCAGCGAGGCTGTCGATCTGGTCTATCTTTGTTTTCCCAATAATCCCACCGGGGCCTGTGCCAATCGGGAAGTCCTGCGAGACTGGGTCGATTACGCCCAGCGCCATGGGGCCATTCTGCTCTATGACGCCGCCTACGAGGCTTTTATTCAGGATAAGACGCTCCCTCGCTCCATTTATGAAATTGAGGGTGCCCGCTCCTGCGCGATCGAATTTCGCTCCTTTTCGAAAAACGCCGGCTTCACCGGAACCCGATGCGCCTTCACCGTCGTGCCAAAGGACTTGATGGGCCGGGACCGCCAAGGGAACCCGGTGGCCATCCACCCGCTTTGGAACCGGCGGCACACCACCAAGTTCAATGGGGTCTCTTACGCGGTGCAAAAAGCCGCGGCCGCCGTTTACACCCCCCAAGGACCGGCCGAAGTCCACGCCCTGATCGACTTCTACATGGGCAACGCCGCGCTGATTCTGGAAACCATGAGCGACTTGGGCTTTGCCTGCAGCGGCGGCACCAACGCCCCTTATGTCTGGATCCGAACCGACGGCTCCTCGTGGGAACTATTCGATCGCCTCCTCAAGGAGGCCGCCATCGTCTGCACGCCAGGAGCAGGATTTGGGACCTGCGGTGAAGGACACATCCGCCTGAGCGCCTTCAACTCACGCGCCAATGTGGAAGCCGCCATGCAGCGAATCCGCACCGTCTTCGCCTGATCACACCGGCCCACCCATCAGGCCTCAAAAATCAAGCACCTTCCATACGTTGCGGGCGATGATTTCCTGCCCGTTGGCGTTGGGATGAATGGCGTCCGGTAAATTCAGCTCGGGTCGGCCCGCCACCTCATCCAGGAGAAAAGGCATCAACTCCACGCCCACCTGCTCCGCCACCTCCGCGTAGACCGCCGCGAATTCGCGCTGGTACGTCTCACCCATGTTGGGCGGGGCCAACATGCCGGCAAGGATAACGCGAATCCCCGGAACCCGCTCCCTTGCGCGCAGAATAATCGACAGCAGATTGGCGCGAGTCTCCTTAGGGGGCAACCCGCGAAGGGCATCGTTCCCTCCAAGAGCGACAAATAGAATATCGGCCGGCTCCCGCAGAATCCAGTCAACGCGACGCCGTCCACCTGCGCTGGTGTCCCCGCTAAGACCAGCATTCACCACCGTCACCGAAAGACCCCGCTCACCAGCAGTCCGCTCCACCAAAGCAGGATAGGCAAAGGCGGGATCAAGGCCGTACCCCGCCGTAAGGCTGTCCCCAAGAAAGACAATGCGCTGCCCACTGGCCGCTGAAACAAACAAAGACAGCATTCCGATAACCGCCCCAAAGGCCTTCAGGAAGGGTGAATATTGCCCGCTCACGGTTGCGTTCATCCTTGAAGTGTTATTCGTTTTCGTCGGTCCCGCAAGCTCCACCAATATGCTGAAATTAGAAAACGTCTCGAAATCCTACACCAGTGGAACGCAC
>JBEAQI010000239.1:0-5914 GCA_041163965.1 Verrucomicrobiota bacterium
GCCTCAGGATCAATCAAGACCATGTTTAATCCGCTTCCATCCGCGGAATGCGTCATCGAGACCTCACTCAAAGCCGCCACCACCTGACTCAAGGGCAACTGGCGAAACTCGACCTCCGGCAGCACGATGCCTTCCAATCGTTGGCGCATCTTGCGGTCCTCCTCGGCAGGATCAGCTCCTTGGACCACTGCCGGTTCAGCCGGCCGCCGCCAACCTTGGTCAACGGCCTCCAGCAAGTCACCACGGCTCCTCACACGTGCCGACAAGGTAGGCGGCGCCACCTCCGTTTGCCCCCTCGGCGTGGGGCCGGGAACAGGCGGAGCGGTCTTTAACGAGTCGGCGTATAGCGCGTTAACCCCGCCCTGCTCTCTCAGCCAAAGGCTCTCCTCCTCCAGTTGGCGTTGTCCGGTATCGGCAGCCGCCCCAATCAGCGGCGCCATGGTCCATAGCATCAGACCTATCATTGCGATACCTTTCATTTGGCCTCCCATTCCACCACCAGCGCGCCCTCTTGGCCCTCCACTTGAAAATAGGCCCGCTTTCCTTCTGCGACCTGCAATAGCCGCAACCCGGTCGCGGGGTCCTCCTCACCGGAGGACAATTCCAGCCAGCGGCCACTCGACTGATCCTCAAACCAGTACCGCCGCGACCCGGCCACCTCCATGGTTCCGCGGTACGCAAGTTGGAATTCCGCATCACTGCTGACGGGTAACGGATCGGTCGGCTGTTGCCTCAGACCCTCCTCTTCGGAAAATGAAGCAGCCGACAAGGCCTCCCATCCGGCCCACGGACGGGGCGAGATCGCTAGGCCGACCGGCATCGAAAGCCACCTTAGCCCTGTCCCCAGTTCCGCCTCGGACACGGTGCCTCCGCCCCAGTCCCAAAATGGAAAGACCAAAAAGGCGGCGGCCATTACAATGAAAGGTGCCCAGATTAAAAGGAAACGTCCCCTCATTGCCAACGGCTCTCCTGAAATGAAGACCGCCCCATGACCCACCAGTCCGTCCCGCTTTGCTCAACAACCGCCAATTCATCCACCTGCCACCACGGCATGGAATCTGACAGCTTTGCGAGGAACCGGCCCATATCGACAGGATCTCCGCCCAGTTCGAAGTGAATGTCGGGAAACACGGATTCTGTTCCGGGGAGCAACTGTAAGCGGCCTCCGTCGCCCACCTCCGCCACAAAGGCCTCACACCACCGCACCAGCAGATGAAGATAAGCCTCCATCGCCGCAGACCCTCCCTCCCCCGCAAGCCGCGAGGTCTGAAGCCATGCCCGACATTCTCGCGCCAAGCTGGATTCGGGACCACTATTGGCCAACGCGTGTTCCAGGTCCTCCAATTTCAATAGACTGGCCTCCCGCTCAAACAACCCCTCTGGAAGGTCGGGCAAAAGTCCGGAACTCTCCTCCTTCCACAGGGATTCCCATGCCACCAGCGTTGCCGTCCCCAAGGCGCGCCATTGCTCCTCCGGCAACCGCGTCTCCAAATAGGGAGCAGGGCCTTCGCCACGACGTACCTGATGCGTCAAAACCTGCGCCAACAACAATAACAAACTGATCCACATCCACCGCGTATTCATCGTGCACCGTTCCGAGAGGCATCAAATACGGCCTCCACTTCGAACCGCAGCCCATTGCCCTCCCGATTGAATTTGAGATTGTCGACCCCAGGCTGGGTGGGATCACCCCGCATCCTCCCCACGAAGCGGTCCAACTCGCTCGCCGCGGTCGGCCCCGCCAGATGGCCACTGGCGCGCACCCGATAGCGCCGGTGCTCCTCCAACCGCTCAACCGACACTTGGCGCTCGCCCGCTTCTCCGGGCAGTAGTCGCGCTACGCGCCCCACCAGCAGGATGGGATCGAGTCGGGCCCCATCGGCGGCCTCCGCCAACCGCCAGCGCTCCTGATACTGACTCAGCGAGGAACGCAGCTGGTGATACTCCGCCAGAATGGCCGGATCGAGCCGGTCGCCCGCAAAATGGGGCTGGCGGCAGGCCCCAACAAACAGAAAAATCCAGCCCGCCATCAATACGAACGCCAAAAAACGAAGGCGCCTTTCCCATGCCCAAAAACGGCGACGGCGCTCCAACTCAGGAATCCTGAGACGAAACTTGTTTGCCCCACTGCTAGCCGCTGCCAGCTGATGCACGTAATATACGCCATGATCGAAGGGTCGGGTGTCACCAATGGGCCAGTCTACCGGCACCCATCCATGGTCGACCGGTACCACCGCGGAAACGGCCTTTCCCGTATCCGCCTTCCATGCCGCCCGAACCCGCTTCAGAAGCATCCCGGTCTTGTTGCGATACAGCGTCACCGTCTGGCTGATCCAGTCCGTGGAGAGGTCCAACAAGGTCCTGTGGGGACCAAAATGGGGACGGGACAATCGGCGAAAGGGCTCGGAATTGCCCTTCGCGATGAATAACAGCCGATTTCCGAAAGGAGCGCAAAACCCCGTGCCCTCGGGGCCAAAATCGTGGCAGGCATAAACCCCCTGCTCAACCAGAGCCGCCGCCGACAACACCCTTTCCGGCAATTCAAAAGCACTCAGACAAGCGGCACACTCGAGCAGGTCTTGCGGCGCCCGCCGCGTTGAGTCACCTGATTCCAGCGCTCGGGGTAGGGCTTCGGAAAACAAAATCCATCGGGTCGCCTCCAAGCGACCGGACACACCGGAGAGCAAATCGACCAGCACCGCTTGATAAGACCCACCACGGATGGCCCCCACCTCCCGACGCTGCCCAATATCCACCGGAATGGGGCGACTCACGTCCCACAATACAAACCCCACCGCCTCATCCATCCATGAAACGGTCAAGCGAAGGGGCCGGGGTCGCTTCAGGAAGAGTCGTTTCACAAGGGCGATCATCACCCTCTCAGTTTATCAGACCGGCATATTTCACTCCATACCTAAATTTAGGTAGCACCCGCGGTCTTGATAGATCGGAGAATTGTCCCACACTATCCCAAATGGTCGCCCTTCCCTACAAGATCAGCACCCTCGTTTACATGCGGCATGCCGACGGTCGCCTGCTCCTGATGCAACGAGCCAAGGCCCCAAACAACGGCCTCTGGAGTCCTGTCGGGGGCAAACTGGAGATGGCCAGGGGAGAGTCACCCTTTGAGGCTGCGGCCCGTGAGGTCCATGAAGAAACAGGCCTGCTCCTCTCCACCAGCGACCTTCACCTCTTCGCCATGATCGCGGAAAAGAATTATGAAGACCGCTGTCACTGGCTGATGTTTCTCTTCGACTGCAAAAAAGCCCTCCAGGAAGCACCCCCCGATATCGAAGAAGGTCGCTTCGCCTTCTTCCCCGAGGAAGCCTTGATTCAGCTTGAAATCCCAGACACGGACCGCCAGGCGCTTTGGCCGCTCTACCTTCACCGGCGCACCGGCTTTACCGCCCTCCGGGCAGACTGCTCCGCTGGGCGACCCCTCAAGATTGAGCTCGAACAATTCCTGCGCGGAGAAAACAGTGCCCCATCCCCCTGAAAAACGGCACGCCGCTTCTCCTGTTGTCGCCCAAGTGGCCGAGTTTTTGCTTGGACAAGCAGGGATAATTCTCTCCAGATGACATTTTACGGAAAGGTTGAACGTGAGTAATCTAACACCGGAAACAGAGCCCTTTAGTCAGGGAAAATCGCGCGCCCTCAGCAAAGAGGATCTCTTCGCCTTCGCGAAGGACCCTATTAACGCCTCCATGTCCGCAGATGCCAAAATCAAGGCGTTCACGGATATGGTCCGCATCCGCAAATTTGAACAGGCTGCGCTGCAATCGTACCAGAAGGGCAAGATGGGCGGCTTTCTGCACCTCTACATCGGACAGGAGGCCACCGCCGTCGGACCCGTCTCGGTCATGAACGAGAACGATCACATCATTACCGCCTATCGGGATCACGGTCACGCCCTTGCGGTTGGCATGGGCATGAACGAGTGCATGGCCGAATTGTTCGGCAAGTTCACGGGCTGCTCCAAGGGCAAAGGGGGATCCATGCATTATTTCGCCCCGGATAAACGGTTCTGGGGAGGACACGGGATCGTCGCCGGTCAGACCCCGCTGGGTCTCGGCCTCGCTTATGCCCTCAAGTACAAGGGAATCCGAGGCTGTGCCATCTGCTACCTCGGCGATGGCGCCGTCAATCAGGGCGTTTTTCACGAATCCCTCAACCTCGCCAGCCTCTGGGATATTCCGGTTATCTATGTGATCGAGAACAACGGCTATTCCATGGGCACCAGCCAAATGCGCTCTAGCGTCTTTCCAGACGCGGGCCTCGCCTCTCGGGCGGAAGGTTACAAGATTGAATGGGACAGCATCCACGGGGAAAACCTCTACGAGGTCCGCGCCAAAACCTACGCTGCCATTGAGCGCGCCCACAACGAGAGCCGCCCCACCGTCCTTGAAGTCTTCACCTACCGCTATTACGGGCACTCCATTGCTGACGCAAATCACCAGCGTTACCGGACCAAGGAGGAAATCCGCCACTATCAGGAACGCAAAGACCCCATCAATGTGTGGGAACAAATTCTCCTCGAAGAAGGGGTTTTGACCAAGGAACGCTCCAAGGAAATCGAGACGCTAGCCAAAGAGGAAGCGCGTGAGGCCGTGCGGTTCGCGGATGAATCTCCGTTCCCTCCTCCCTCTCAGTTGCTCGCCGACGTTTACCACTCCGTGGACAACCCAGGCACCCACACCAATCAGGGAACCATATTCTTCAACGATCAACTTCCTTTCTAAGGACCCAGCTCGCAGCCGCAATTCAAACGCTTTCACATCATGGCAGTCATCACTTACCGACAAGCAATCAAGGACGCCTTGGCCGAGGAAATCCAGCGCGACGATAATGTCTTCATCATCGGCGAAGAGGTCGCCCAGTACAACGGGGCTTACAAAGTCACGGAGGGGCTCTGGAAACGCTTCGGCGACAAGCGCGTGGTGGACGCGCCGATCTCTGAGGCGGGTTTCATCGGCCTTGGAATCGGCGCCTCCTTTCTCGGGCTGCGGCCCGTCATCGAAATGATGTTCTTTTCCTTCGTCTACGTCGCGTGGGATCAGGCGGTCAACAACGCCTCCAGTATGCGCTACATGTCGGGGGGCCTCATAAATTGCCCGATTGTCATCCGGGGACCCGCTAACGGAGGGACCAATGTGGGGGCCACGCACTCGCATACCCCGGAAAACATGATCGCCAACTTTCCTGGTCTCAAAGTCGTCGTCCCCGCTACCCCTGCCGATGCCAAAGGCCTCATGAAAAGTGCCATCCGGGACAACGATCCCGTCTTTGTAATGGAAAGCACCCTCCTCTACGGAAACGAGGGTGAGGTCCCCGAGGATGAGGAGTACCTTGTCCCCATCGGGTCCGCCGACGTCAAACGCCAGGGCAGTGACATTTCCCTCATCGCCCACGGCGGCAGTGTCCTTGTGGCCTTGGAAGCAGCGGCCAAATTAAAGAAGGAGCACAACGTGGATGCCGAAGTCATCGACCTCAGAAGCATCCGCCCGCTCGATAAGGCAACCCTCCTGAAGTCAGTCAAAAAGACGCACCGCGCCCTCTTGATCGAGGAAAACAAACCCTTTTGCGGAGTCGGAGCGCAGATCTCCCACATCATCCAACGGGAAGCCTTTGACTATTTGGACGCCCCTGTCCATCGCATCAGCGCCGTCGATGCTCCTGCCTTTTACAGCCCGCCAGTGGAGAAAGTTCAGATTCCGGACAGCCAACTGGTGCTCCGCGAAGTGCGCAATATCTTGAATATCAAAGCCTGACCAAAGGCAGTCCGCAACACCTGAAGCGAAACGATTATGGCCGAAATCATTGAAATGCCCAAACTGAGCGATACCATGACCACTGGGACGCTCGTCAAATGGCTCAAAAACGAGGGGGATCCGGTTGCCTCTGGCGAGATGATCGC
>JBEAQI010000240.1:0-10661 GCA_041163965.1 Verrucomicrobiota bacterium
TCAGCAGGAACAATCTCGTTTTTCTTAAATTCGACCATGCGTCATAATCACATTAATTGAATTATTAAAATGATCTTAATCGTAAATTAATTAATTAATTTTATTTCATGCATATTTCAGGCTTAAATTGGCACAATAATGTCAATAACACAGGTGACTGGATTCCGCGTCTGCGTAAAACGGTCGCCGCACGGGAAGTGCGCATTGGGGAAAATTGACGGGCAGCGGGCGGCCGGTTTTCGGGACTCGAAAGGAAAAAGGAGCGAACGCGGCAAGGATCTTCGAAGCTCCGGCAAACGAATTGGGACGATGGTCTCGATCACCGCAAAATGGTCATGAAATTCCTTTGCCTCACGGCAGCATGTTTGTCACGACGTCAATTATGCCCTCACTTTTTGATTCCCTGCAGGTGGGCTCCCTGACCTTGCCCAACCGCATTATCATGGCACCCTTGACGCGCTGTCGCGCCATCCAAGGGCGAGTACCGAACGCGCTGATGGCAACCTACTACCAGCAGCGGGCCAGCGCGGGCTTGATTCTCTCGGAGGCGACCTCGGTCGACCCGGGAGGCGTTGGCTACCCGGACACGCCGGGAATTTGGAATACCGCGCAGGTGGAGGGATGGCGCATAGTGACACGCGCCGTTCACGAGGCTGGCGGTAGGATATTCCTCCAGCTATGGCACGTCGGCCGTATCAGCGACCCGCACTATCTGGATGGCGATCAGCCGGTCGCGCCAAGCGCGATTGCCGCCAAGGGCCATGTCAGCTTGCTCACCCCAAAGCGCCCCTACGTCACCCCGCGAGCCTTGCTCATTGAGGAAATCCCGGACATTGTCGCCTCCTACAAGTCCGGAGCGGAGCGGGCCATGGCTGCCGGATTTGACGGGGTGGAAATTCATGGCGCCAATGGCTATCTGATCGACCAGTTTCTTCAGGCCTCCTCGAATTCCCGGGACGACGGATATGGGGGAAGCGTCGCCAACCGAGCCCGCTTTCTACTCGAAGTCACCGATGCGGTGAGCTCGGTCTGGGGCCCTGACAGGGTCGGCGTACACCTTGCTCCACGGGGCGGAGAAGATCCCGCTGATCCCACAGGGGAAGGGATTTTTTCCCATGTCGCCAAGGCCCTTGGGGAGAGAAAAATAGCCTTTATCTGCGCGCGTGAACCGGTTCACGAGGGCTGGCTTGGACCGCGCTTGCGGGCAGTCTTCGGCGGCCCCTACATCGCCAATCAGGGACACACGCGGCAATCAGCGACGACTCTGCTGCAGAACAACCTCGCCGATGCGGTCGCGTTCGGACAGCTTTTCATCGCCAATCCGGACCTTCCCCGACGCTTTTTGGAGGATGCCTCGCTGAATGCCCCCCACCCGGACTCGTTCTATGGCGGAGGGCCCGTGGGCTACACGGACTATCCTGAATTGGGCTAGGGACGCCGCCGACAGCACGGGCCAAGGAGGGCCTTGATTGATTATTGCCCGGCCTTCAGTTGGTCCCATACCTTGATGTAGAGGGTATTGTCCTCGCCCAGATCACGGAGGATCTCAGCCCGCTGCATCAACTCCTCTGGTACGAAAACAGCCGGATCCTCTTTCACTTCCTCCGAGAGGAGATCATAGGCACTGCTATTGGGCGCGAGAAAATAGACCCATTCAGTGTTTCGTGCCGCCACCTCGGGATCATGAAGGTAGTTGATAAAGGTATACGCCAACTCGGCATTAGGGGCATCCACCGGGATCACCATGTCGTCACACCCGATCATAAAACCCTCCTTGGGCAGGACATAAACAATGGCCTCATCCTCATCGATGACCTGCAGTAAGTCCCCACTGTACCCGTGCACCAGGAAAAACTCACTGGAGGCAATCCCGCTTTTGTACTGCTCATTCTCGAACTTCGCGATATTGCCCATCCAGCGTTTCACCACTTCTCCAGCCGCCTCGATCTCGGCGGCATTGGTGGAATTGGCAGAGTGTCCGAGATAAATGAGCGCCGCGCCGAGGGTCTCGCGCATGTCATTCATCAAGGTCATCCGGCCCGCCAGGTCGGTCCGCTCAAAGGCATTCCATCCGTCAATCTCACCCTCGACACGGTCCGACCGGTAGGCAATCCCAGTCGATCCAATCATGTAAGGCACGGAATACCGCATCCCGGGGTCCATCGCCTTGTTGCTTAGATAAGACGCATCGACATGTACGGAATTCGGAATCTTCGTCAGATCGAGCTCGCGGATCAATCCCTCCTCCCATAACAATTTCGCCATGTAGGAGGTCGGAAAAATAATGTCATACCCCGTCGCCCCAGCCTTCAGCTTGGCATACATGGCCTCGTTGGTGTCAAAGGTGTCAAGGACCACTCGGCAGCCGTGCAACTCCTCAAACTCCTTGACCAGATCGGGGTCCATGTAGTCGGCCCAATTGTACAAATACAGCGTCGGCTTGCCACCACCACAACCGGCCAGGAACAACAGCGCCGTCAACAGCAGCGCGAATGGAAGGAAGAATTTTAATTTCATTGTGTGTGCTTTTTTAGGAGAGGTTGACTGATCAGAACCAAACTGAAGGTAACCGTCATGAGAATCACGCTGAGGGCGTTAATCAGACTGGGTGTCCCATGCTTCATCATGCTATAGACGTGCACTGGCAAGGTTGAACTGCCAGGACCGGAGACAAAAAACGTTATCACAAAGTCATCAATTGACAAAGTGAAGGCGAGAAGGGCCCCCGCCAGAATCCCCGGTCCCAGCAAGGGCAAGATGATCTTCAGGAAAATCGTCGCCTCTCGGGCCCCCAAATCCCGCGCCGCATCAATCAGACTGAAATCAAAGTCTTGCAACCGACCCAACAAAACGAAGGCCACATAACTGGTGCAAAACGTGATATGCGCGACCATCACCGTCCCTACCCCCAATTGGACGCCCAAATTCACAAACAACAGTAGCAGGCTCATTCCCATCAAAATGTCGGGCACCACCAGCGGGCTGTAGACAAGAAGATAATGAGCGTCCTGTAGGCGGCTCCGATAACGGTGCAAGGCCCACGCTGCAATGGTTCCCAGCACCGTCGAGAACAAGGTCGAGGTGACCGCCACAATCAAACTTTGACGGGTCGCCAACCACACCGGGCGATTGTCCAACAAACGCTCATACCAGATGAAGGAAAACCCCTCCCAATGGCCACCGAAGCGAGCCGCATTGAAGCTCTGTACCACTAGCATCACAATGGGAATGTAGAGGAATACCGCCATGAGAAGGGATACCACCAACGGCACACGACTAGGCCTCATGAGCGCCCCTCCTTCCTCGACGCCCCCGCCCGCTCTTCCTTCATCCGTGCCACCAGACTCACAAGAACCGGAAGGAGCACGATCAGGGCCAATACCGCTGACAATCCGCTCGCATGTGGCAAGTTGCGCTCTGTGAAGACGCGCTGGGCAATCTTGTTCCCAATCATCTCGCTGGTCGGTCCCCCCACCAAATCGGGAATCGCATAAGACCCAAAGGCAGGAATCAGCACCACTAGGACCGCTGTCCACAGCCCCCGCCAAATCCCCGGCAAAAAGACCCGTCTGAAAGCGAGAAAACGGCTCGCTCCAAGATCGCGGGCCGCATCCATTAGCCCAAAGTCAAACTTCTCCGCCGCCGCGTAAATCGGCAGGATCGCAAAGGGCAAATAGGTATACACCAGCACCAGCAGAATGGCTCCGGAATTGTACAGCAGGTTCGCCTGACTCTCGATCAAGCCCAACCAGACGAGGCCCTCCTTGATCCATCCCTCGGGATGCAAAAGGGACTTCCACGCAAAAATACGAATGAGAAAATTCGTCCAGAATGGCAGAATGATCGCCATCAGCGCCCATGTCCGCCAACGACTGGGCAGGCGAGCCAGCCAATACCCCACCGGCAAGGCCATCACAATACAGATGACCGTGCACAAAAACGATAGCCAGATGGTTCGCCAGATGATCGCAGGATAAGTCGGCAGCAGCAACCGCCGCCAGGTCTCCAAGGTCCACCCCTGCCCAATGCCACCATTGATCTCCGCCGGCTTGAAGGCAATCGCCATCACCAACAAGGTTGGTACAAGAAAAAAGACGATCAGCCACACCAGCGATGGCAGCGTCAGCAGCCACTCACCGCGCCGTCCGCGTCCCTCCTGCCCGCTAATCGGCATCATGGCCCTCCTCGGCGGCCTCGCCAGACTCCACGTCGGATACCGTCAACAACGCCTCATCCGCTTCCGTGTAACTCTGCAGCATGTAGCCATCATCCGCATGCCATCGCACCCACACCTCCTCGCCCCACGTCACCGGCCGCTGATCCAAAAGAAATCGGCCATGCTGCATCAATACTCCCAAACGGTACTCGCCACACCTCACCCAGTATCGGGTCTGCGACCCAAGATAGATGATCTCCTCCACGCGACCGCGAATTTCATTCATCACGCCCTCCCTCGCTCCACGCTCGCGCTCCAAAAAAAGCTTCTCGGGCCGCAACGACAGGGTCACCGACTCGCCCCGCGGCACCTTCTTGTCATTGTACGCCAGAAATCTTCCCAACCCTGCCACCTCCAACTCACAGTAGTCCTTATCGGGAAATCCACTCACCTCCCCACAAATGAAATTGGTGTCCCCTATGAACGCCGCCACAAAACTGCTCCGTGGCGCCTCATAGATCTCCACCGGCGACCCCACCTGCTCAATACGCCCCTCGTTCATCACCGCAATGCGGTCCGATAAACTCATCGCCTCGCTCTGGTCATGTGTCACATAGATGAAAGTCGTCCCAACCTCGTCGTGGATCCGGTCCAACTCCAAGAGCATCCGCTGTCGCAACTTTAAATCCAAGGCCGCCAAGGGCTCGTCCAGCAATAACACCGCAGGACGATTCACCAGTGCCCGCGCGATCGCCACTCGCTGCTTTTGCCCCCCACTGATCGCGCCAGGCTTCTTCTTCGCATGCTCGCGAAGATCAATCAACTCCAACATCGCCTCCACCGAAGACGCAATCTCGGCTCGCCCCTTTCCCGCCACCTTCAGCCCAAAGGCGATGTTCTCCCATACCGTCATGTGGGGAAACAACGCGTAATTCTGGAAAATGGTGTTGATCCGCCGCCGATTTGGCGGCACCCGGGTGATGTCCTCCCCCTCCAAAACAATCCGCCCACCGTCTGGCTCCGCAAACCCCGCCGCCATCCGCAACAAGGTCGTCTTGCCACACCCACTCGGCCCCAATATGGAGAAAACCTCCCCTCGCCTCACCTCCACTGTCACCGCGTCTACCACCGCCAACCCGCCGTAGCGCTTGCTTACCCCATCCAGACAAAAATACGCGTCCATCTCTCCCCCTCTCATTGCCCCCTCCACCGCCTCCCGTCAATCGTAACCACCTCCCGCCGTCCAATCTTTTTACAGCTGGAGTCGAGGGGAATGCAGTCGCCTGAGTCGCCGCAGTTTGTTATGCCGAATAGCCTTTTCAGCGTGCATCGACAATGCGCTCCCTCAATACTGCAACCATGGCGGAATCACCAGAATCCATTGGCGCCTTCAGTTTTGTCTCCAACCTGTCCCTCGCTGCCCTCAAAATTCTCGTCGGCCTCACGGGTTCGTCCTATGCCCTGATCGCCGATGGGATCGAGTCCATCGCCGATTGCATCTCCTCCTTGATCGTCTGGAACGGTCTCCGCGTCAGTCGACGGGAACCGGACCACGAACATCCCTATGGTCACGGCAAAGCGGAAGCCCTTGCCGCCCTCATGGCAGGCCTCGGCCTGCTGGGCTCGGCTGTCCTCATCGCATGGCACGCTGTTCAGGAGCTCAGCGGTCCTCAAGCCTCTCCGGCCCTCTTTACCATCCCTGCCCTCTGCGCCGTCATTCTCGCCAAGGAAGGCCTCCACCGCTACACGATCGCCGCCGCCAAACGGCACGACAGCATCGCCCTGCGGGCCGAAGCCTTTCACCATCGTAGCGATAGTCTTACCTCTCTGGCCACCCTCTCGGGCGTCGCCATCGCCGTCTTCGCCGGGCCGCGCTTTGCCTTCTTTGATGAGCTCGCCGCGCTCCTTGTCACCCTCCTCATCGCCTACAATGCCATCCGCATTCTGAGACCAGCCTTGGACGAACTCATGGACCGGCGCCTCGAAAACGCCCAAGCCCAAACCATCCTAAGGACTATCCGAACCAACCCTGCTGTGCTCGATATCGAAACACTGATCGTCCGCCGCAGCGGCAGCGACCTGATCGTGGATGTCCACCTCGAAGTCGACCCCGACATTTCGGTCGAGGCAGGACACCGCATCGCTCATGATGTCAAAGACACCCTCATGACCCTCAAACAACCGCGGGTCTCACACGTCACCACCCATGTCGAACCGCATCATCCGCCCCCCTGAGGCCCGCGACCGCGCATTCCGGGGCCGCCGCCACCCATGCCGCCGCCCTCCTCACGCAGAATCTGCATCTGCTCCTCCGTCAACAAGGTCCCTAATCGCTCCTCCAAGACATCGCGCATCGGATACGTGGCACCGGTCTCCCGCGCAATCATCATCTCTTGCGCCGTCAAATGCACGGCCTCATACACCATTCCTTGCAGGGCCGGATCCAACCCCATGATCTGGTTCATCCGCACCAACTGCGCCGTCGCGATCAACTCCGCCCGGTTGTAAATTTCTTCCTGCGTCTCCTCCATGTAGGCCGCGAACTGCTCGGGCGTCAGTACCGCCTGAAGCTCGGCATCGAGATTGAACGGCTCCACCTCCTCCCCCTGCCGCCGGGCCTCTAAATTACCCAACCGTCTCATAAAGACATCGAGCAACCCTGCCTTCTGGAGTTCCGTCAACCCCAACCGCTCCGCCAAGGCCTCGACCCGGCGCCCGACCCGGCCCTCCATCTGCCTCCGAAAGCCGCTCGCTGGCCGCGCCTCGGCGCTCTCCTCCTCCTGCGAGAGCTCCCGCAGCTTGGCATTCGCCTCGCTCAAAGCGGCCTCCAGCGCCGCTATCTTTGCGGCTTGCGACGCCACCCGCTCCCCCAGCCTGCTTTCCTCATTCCCCTCGAGCGGCCCGCTCTCCAGAGCCATATCCTCGGTCAACCGCGCCTGCTTCGTCGCCCGCGTCGTTCCTAAAAGGAAACCGCCCACAAAGACCACCCCCAACACACCTGCCAGTAATCCTGTTTTCATTTTAAGAATCTATCCAGTTCTTCTTATCGAAAGAAACCGCCGTCGTCCTGACAACTCTCGAGATGGGAAAATTAGCGGGATGACAAGATTCATTCCGAGTTGACAGATTTTGCAAAGCATGCGTCAAACTCTTCCATGAATTACGCCCACGCGAAGGAGGCTTACGCAGCCTTGGGAGTCGACACGGAAGCCGCCCTTGACACGTTGGGCAATACCCCAGTTTCCCTGCATTGCTGGCAGGGGGATGATGTCACGGGCTTTGAGTCAAGGGATAGTGCCAGCGGAGGTGGCATCATGGCTACCGGCAATTATCCGGGACGGGCGCGTACGGCCGCTGAGTTGCGTCAGGACCTTGAAAAAGTCGCCACCCTGATTCCGGGCCCGCTCCGGCTGAACCTGCATGCCATCTACGCCGACGCCGACCAACTTCCGCCCCGGGACGAACTGGAACCCGCCCACTTCCAGCGATGGATGGATTGGGCCAAGGAGATGAACTGGGGACTGGATTTCAATCCAACCTGCTTCGGCCACCCCATGGCCGCGGATGGCTTTACGCTCTCCAATCGGGACCGAGCGATCCGGGATTTCTGGATCCGGCACTGCCGGGCCTGTCGACACATTGGAGCTGAGATGGGCCGACAGACCGGCACCGCCTGCGTCACCAATATCTGGATTCCAGATGGCTACAAGGACCTGCCGTTCGACCGGAACGGGCCAAGACGCCGTCTTGAGGAATCGCTCGATGCCATTTTCGCGGAATCGCTTGATCCGGCGTGTCACATTGATGCCGTGGAAAGCAAACTTTTCGGTCTGGGAGTGGAGTCCTACACGGTCGGCTCACACGAGTTTTATCTGGCCTACGCGGTCCGGCATCAATTGTGCCTGTGCCTCGACGCCGGCCACTTTCACCCCACCGAGTCCATCGGTGACAAAATCTCCAGCGTTCTGCAGTTTGTTCCGCGATTGCTCACCCACGTCAGCCGGGGCGTTCGTTGGGATAGCGACCATGTCGTTATTCTCGATGATCCGACCCGCTCCATTCTGGAGGAAATTGTCCGCTGCGAGGCGCTCCCGCGAACCCATCTGGGACTGGATTTCTTCGACGCCTCCATCAACCGGATCGCGGCCTGGACCATCGGGACCCGCGCCACCCAGAAAGCACTCCTTCTGGCCCTCTTGGAACCGCGTGCCGCCCTCCTCGAAGCTGAGAATGGGGGCGACTACACCGCCCGTCTCGCGCTGCTGGAAGCCGCCAAAACTCTCCCATGGGGGAGCGTCTGGTCGGAATATTGCAGTCGCTGCGATGTCCCGGGCGAAACGCACTGGCTGGCCGAGGTGAAGGCCTACGAGCGGGACGTCCTAAGCTTGAGGCAGTAACCACCGCAAGGCCCCGCCGCAAGGCGTTCACTGTAGGTACCGCGCAGTGACACTTTGTCCTGCCTTCGGTAAATCCAGCACGGATCCGGCATAAACACAGTTCCCGCCCTCCGCGCCACCACCGGGGCCGAGATCAATGACCCAGTCAGACAGCCGGATGACATCGATATTGTGCTCGATCACAACCAAGGTGTGGCCTTGCTCGCGCAGTTGGAAGAGCAAATCCATCAAGTGCTGAATGTCCACCCAGTGCAGCCCCGTGGTCGGCTCATCGAGAATATACAAATTGCGCGACCGCTGGCCCTTGCCTAACTCAAGGGATAGCTTGAGCCGCTGGGCCTCGCCACCACTGAGAGTGGGCGCGGATTGTCCAAGACGCAAATAGCCAAGCCCCACCGCCTGCAAGGTCTCCAAACGCGACAAAAGCTTGGGCTGATGCGCAAAAAGGGAAACCGCCTCGTCCACCGTCAACTGGAGGACATCGGAAATGTTCAACCCCTTGAACCGGACCTCCAACGTCTCGCGATTGTATCGGCGCCCCTCACAACTGGGACAGCTCGTGTACACATCCCCAAGAAACTGCATATCGAGGCGAATGGCGCCATCCCCCTGGCAGCGCTCGCAACGACCGCCACGGACATTGAAGCTGAAGCGGCCGGCACCATAGCCGCGCACCTTGGCCAAAGGCGTTCGGGCATAGAGCTGACGAAGCTCATCAAATAATTTCGTGAAGGTAGCGGGATTTGAGCGGGGGCTGCGCCCAATAGGCCGCTGGTCCACACGCACCACCCGCTCAAAGAACTCCAGCCCGGTCAATCGGCGGTGCCGTCCGGGGATTTCCTTTGCCCGGTTCAACTTGAAAGCCGCCGCCTTCCCCAAAATGTCATTCACCAAGGTGCTTTTTCCGGAACCACTCACTCCCGTCACGACCGTCAACAGACCAACGGGAAACTGAACGGCGACCTCCTTCAAATTATGCTCATGCGCCCCTTCGATGACGATCCACTCGCCATGGGGCTCGCGAACCGGTGCGGACCGCTCAACGCTCCGCCGCCCGCTGAGATAAGCTCCCGTAAGGGAAGCAGACCCGCTCAAGGCCTCCGCCAGCGTTCCACAGAATACAAGCTCTCCGCCGGCCTCGCCGGCCCCCGGACCGATCTCCACGAGATGATCGCAGGCGCGCAGGACCTCTGGATCATGCTCCACCACCACCAACGTATTCCCTCGGTCGCGCAAGTCCTTCAAGGTATCCAGCAATTCGGCGGTGTTCGCGGGATGCAGCCCAATCGTCGGCTCATCCAAGACATAGGTCACCCCGCACAGTCCCATCCCAACCTGCGTCGCCAAGCGCACGCGCTGGGCCTCGCCGCCACTGAGGCTCCCATAGGGCCGGTTCAGGGACAAATATCCCAACCCCACTCGGTTAAGAAACCGCAACCGGCTCCGCAATCCACCCACCGCCTCCGCAAAAGCGGGAAGGTCAAGCTGCTCCACAAATCGGAGGGCAGACTCGAGCGTCATGTCCATGAATTCGGCAAACCCGCACCCTGACAACCGCACCTGTCGGGAGAAAGCCCCCAGACGGGCCCCGCCGCACCCACCGCAAGGCGTCCGTGTCTGGTAAGCCATCAGGCGGTTCCGCAGACCATCACTGCTAGTCTCTCGTCGGGTCCGCTCCAGATCAGCCAGGACCCCCTCCCAGGGCATCGGCTCGGGACGCCGGTTTCCGGGCTTGGTCTTGAAGGAAAAGACGCGCTCCCCGCTCCCGTACAAAATCGCCCGCCGCACCGACTCCTCCAACTCGCTCCAGGACACGGTGGGGTCAAATGGCAACTGCTCCGCCAGTTGCTTGAGCCGGGCATTGCGCTCAATGATCATTCGCTTTGATCCCAAACGCCATGGCTTGATAGCCCCTTTACGAACCGAAAGGGACGGATCGGGAACCAGCAACTCGGGCGCAAATTGGAGGCTCTCGCCGAGTCCCCCACAGCCCTCACAAGCCCCGTCAGGATGATCCCACATGAAATGACGGGCCGTTACCGCCGGGTAGACCTCTCCGCACTGCTCACAGGCGTTGTGCTGGCTGACCGGCAGACTCTGCCACTCCG
>JBEAQI010000241.1:0-3164 GCA_041163965.1 Verrucomicrobiota bacterium
CGAAACGTGGACCAACCGCCGGTCTGGGAAACGGTCATGGGCGCGCTGACCTGTTGACCATCGATTTCAATAAATAGCGGGCCCCCGCCACCGGCATTTCCACAAGCGTACCGGAAATCAACGGCATACAAGCCCTCCGCTTCGATATCCACCGTGTAGTGAAGCCACTCACCAGCACTGATCCACCCCACCACCGCTCCCTCGGCGGGGTCGGCGAAGCTGTCCACCGACTCGGTCGGCCTGAAGTCTGCATTGTTCCCCACCGTGCTATCCGTATACGTGATTCCCTGCCCGATCGCCCCTTCAAAGCGGTCATAATGGCCAGCCTCAAGGGTCCCGGGAATGGGCGTAGCGACTCCGGCGTAGGGCAATGGATCGCCAACAATGACCGTCACCTGGTTCGTCAGGGAAACACCAGCCCCACCATGCAACCGGGCATAAAAGCGGTGGATCCCAGAGGTAAGGGGCGCCGTTTGCCACTGGTACGGGGCTTCGCTCAATTCCGCAACAACGCGGTCTGTGCTCATCAATTCAATTCGGTCTACAGACTCAGCAGCGCCATCAACGGTCACGCTCAAGGAAATCGTATTGCCCACGGGTGCCACCTGAAAGGGCGTCTCCAACACGCCGCTAAAAGGGAGATCCCGACTGGTCTGCAAACGGCCGGGGCCCACTGTCAATGTCGCCCCATCGGAAAACCGCACCGTCTTGGAACCGTCGGTGTAGTTGTGGGCAACATAGGTCCTCAATCCATCCTTGCTGAAGGCCACCGCAAGGGGATCGTCTGCCGTCACCGCGGCATCGACCTGCCCAAGGGCACTCAAGGCATGCAGCCAGTGATAGGTCTGTGCGTCGGATATGCCAAACTTCAGCTGGCGACCAGAATTTTCATTGTAAAGGGCAACCGCCGCTGCGGGATCAGTCAGGGCGAGAAACTGCCAATACACATCATGCCAGAGGTTGTCGTTCACAGCATGGGTGAGCACGCCCGTTTTGGCCGCCATCTCGGCCCACAGGCGCGCGGCGTAGGCGGCGTCATGGGCGAGATACAGAGAGCCGCCATGGATGGGATACAGCTGGATCCCATAGGCGGCAGCGATGTCACCAGTCCAGAAGGTCTGGTTATCGTACCCATTTCCCCATACCCGGGAAGCGAGCGCGTATCCGTAACCGGGCTTGAAGGTACGGCGATTGATGTCCAACCAGTACTCCTCGATGGCGGACTGCTCAGTGGTGTACAAATAAATACCGAGATCGCGGATCGCGGTGTTTCCAGTCACCTCTCCCCAGTGAATGAGGGATGAGTTGAATTGCATGCTCTCGGAGCTGGACTCCTGGTCATTCCCAAACGGGAAGGTCGCAAAGCCGTTCGCCCAGGCATGACCGGCGAAGGGACTGAAACTTCTTAGAAATGGAAACAGGGGATCGTCTCGTGCGGGGCTCGCGGCGTCCCGGATCAACAAATTCACCATGCCTCCCCAGCGCTCCGCCCACCCGGGCTCAAACTGCTCCATGAAGGCCGCCGCATGAATGAAATAGCCCCAGTGAAAGTGATGGTCATTGAGGTTTGAGTCCTGCCCATGGCCGGCAGGATACCCGATCAGAGCGCTCCAGGTGGGCTGGTAGTGGAAAATGAATGCGACTTCGCCAGCCTCCGCGCTCAACCAGTCCTCAAGCCGCTCCTTGACGGTCGCGATCAACTTGTCCCGCGCCCCTGTCAGCCCCGCCTCATGGGCAATCCGGGCCGTCTGTATCAGTCGGTTCATCACCTGCCCCTCATTGTAGGAATCTGTCCAAGTCGACAAGGACTCGTCCTCCAACTGTCGGACCTTTTCGCCAAGTATGACGGGATCAAACCCGCTGTCCCCTCCTGCCACCATGGGCAACATCGGCAATATGCCGTGAAATGTCCGCTCGGTCGCGAATTGATTGGCCACAAGAAGCTTCATTTCTCCGCGAATGCTCGGAATGCTTTCATCCGATAGGGCCGGGGTGTCGTCGCTCAGATGCGCCCACTGGTGGGGAAGGAGTCCCTGCACCACCGTCTCCGCTGGCCCCTCGTGAACGGTTACCGTCGTCTCATAGTCGGTCCGCAACATGGAGGTCGCAGAATCATAGGTCCAGCTGACTCGGGTCTCCACAGGCTCAACATAGGCCAGCGAGCGCCACGCCTCGGCCCTCTCCATCGGGTCTCCCGCAGGCAGGATCGCCATTGACCAGTAGGATTTTCCCGCAAGGTCGGATGTGTAAATACTGCCATCGCGGCGCCATACCGACCCCGCGGGCGCGTAAACGGCAAAGTTGGCCCCGGCCTGGGACCCTTCTATGATCAACACCTCCGACACGACGGTCACCACCCCGCTGTTCACCTCCACCCGAGCCTCATCATCAAGCGCCTTCCGGAAATATAAAAAAGGCATCCCCATCCCAATCGTGGCCTGAAAGTCGTGCCCGGCCGTCTCCCAGTGGGCCGTCACCGTCCAATCACTGTACTTTGCCACTGTCGCCCGCGGGGCCATGAGCCCGCTCACCCCCACCACAATCGGGCTGATGTCGCTCAAGGGCTGGCTGCTCCCGTTTCCTCCTGAGGCAGGAATGATCAGGCCCACGTCCAAGCCACGTGGCAAGGTGCGCAATGCCATCGGATAATTGAAGAGATTCGCAACATGATCCTGCTTAACCAAAGCCGACCACCACTCGTTGGTCGGTACCGGCCGCCCCACCGCCTCCCCACTGAGTTGGGGAACCCCGCCGGGCACTGCATTGCGGCCCGCGATATCCGTCCCAGGAAACTGGGTCGTGTATCCACCGCTCCCCCCCTGCACGACCGCGCCCTCCAGCACGGCAGCCAGGAATCCTATCAACACCCCCAAAACTCTCCACCCGCCACCAGTGCTTCCTCTCTGCCTCATCCCATACCTACAGCAGTCACCCCCCTCCAAGACAAGCCACAAGTTGCACTACTTTGCAGCTTAACGAGGGCGCTACGGTGCGGTCGCAGCGGGCGAAGATGGAAAGGGGCGGCTTAGTAAGGCGCCAAGCCGGTCACTGGATTCAATGCCTTGGCTTGGAAGGGACGGTGGTGGTTCGGATATGCTCCCTGAGTTGCCGAAAGAGAAAATCGTAGACCTCTCCCCTAGGCGGCAAGGGACTCTGTTCCATGG
>JBEAQI010000242.1:0-3882 GCA_041163965.1 Verrucomicrobiota bacterium
TCCGGGTGAAGGGCCACTTCCATGAGGCCCCCTTGACCCATTTCCCATGCTTCGGGAATTCCTTTCACCGGATCGCTGAGTTGACCGTCCTTGAAGTGGCGCAAGCGTCCCGGTAATTCGGTGATAAGGAGGGATTGATCCGGGAGGAAAGCCACCGACCATGGGGTTTTGAGGCCGTCGTGGACGACTGTTTCAACGGTGAAGCGAGTGGAGCCGGCCTCAAAGACGGTGGCGTCGGGAGACGGCTGGGGTTGGCCGGCCCGTTCCGCTTTCTGGCGCATTTCACGGAGGTAAATGACGAGGGAGCGAATTTCCGGATCGGAGAGGACTCCGTCGAAGGCCGGCATGCCGAGGGCAGCATTACCCGAGCGGATCCACATCTGCAGAGCGGCGTCGTTACGGGCGTAATCAAGTTCTCCCAGGAGGGGGCCGCCGAGGCCCCCATCGAGCTCTTTGCCGTGGCAGACCGCACAGTGCATCTGGTAGAGATCAGCAACCTCACCGGTGCCGATGCGATTCTGGGCGGTTAGGAGGCAGGGCAAACCAAGCAGGGCGAGTAGATAGGTCGGGCGCATGGAAGCGAACGGTAGCGCAAAAGTGTCTCTGCTCAAGCCTGATGCATGCGAATTCACTTCATTCTTGAAAAGTCACCCATAGATGGAGAGGACATTGAGGGTTGATGAAGTTTCTTGTTTCCCAGTTCTCGTACTTTTTATCGGATCAGGAAGCGAGACGCAACCTCAAGGCCCTACGGACTTACCTATCGTTTCTGGTGGCCATCATGCTGCTGTACACGGTGCTGTTCCATGTGCTGATGGAGCACTTCGAGGGGCAGCAGCACAGCTGGCTGACCGGCTTTTACTGGACGCTGACAGTGATGAGCACCCTTGGGTTCGGGGACATCACGTTTCACAGCGACGTAGGCCGACTGTTCAGCATTATCGTGCTGATTTCCGGGGTGGTTCTGCTTTTGATCATGCTGCCCTTTGCCTTTATCCGCTACTTTTATGCTCCCTGGTTGGAGGCCCAACTGCGGGCGCGGGTCCCCCGGGAGGTGCCCCATTCCATGTCCGGGCATGTCATCATCGCCCGCCAGGATGCGATGACGAACAACCTCGTCCGCAAGCTGAAGGTGGCGAACATTCCCCATTGCATCATCGAGAAGGATCCCCTGGTGGCCACGGAGATGCGGGAAAACGGGCTTCACGCGGTGGTTGGGAATAACGATGATGTCGAAACGTATCACCGTTTGGGAGTGGAGCGGGCGCGTCTACTGGTGGCCAATGCCGATGATCCCACCAACACCAACATTCTTCTGACGGTCCGCTCGGTGTGTGCCGATATTCCCATTTTGGCGGTGGCCGAGGAAGAGGATTCCGTCGACATTTTTGCGCTCAGTGGGGCGGAGCACCCCGTCCCCTTGAAGGTGCGGCTTGGGGAGCACCTCGCCACCCGGGTCAGCGTGGGGGTGGGCAGTGCCCATGAGGTGGGGCGCTACAACGACTTACGTATTGTCGAATTTCTTGTCCATGACACCCAATTCGAAGATCGGGCGTTGCGGGAGACCGGCCTTCGAGAGAAGACGGGGATGAACATGATTGGAATTTGGGAGGCGGGAAAGCTGTTGCCGGTCCGTTTCGACACCAACCTATCCAAAACCTCGGTTCCGGTGGCCATCGGAACGGAGGCGCAGGTCATGAAGCTCAACCAGATGCTTCGTGTTGCCTCCCCCCGGCAGCATGAGGTCCTCGTGATTGGCGGAGGCAAGGTCGGGCGGTGCACGGCGCGCGCCCTGAAGGAGCGCGAGGTACGGGTTCGCCTGCTGGATGCTGATCCCAGTCTGGAGGCGGCGTTGAAGCCTTACTGCGACGAGGTCATCATCGGCAATGGGGCGGACCGTGAAACCCTTGAGCGCGCCGGCATCAACGAGGTCAGTGCGGTGGCCCTGACAACGAATGACGACGCTCAGAATATCCATCTGGCGGTCTATTGCAGGCGCTTGCGAAACGATCTCAGTATTGTCAGCCGGATGACCCTTGAGCGCAACATTGAGGCCATCTACCGGGCTGGGGCTGACTATGTTCTCGGGTATGCCTCCCTTGGATGCGAATTTGTCATGGCCACCCTGCTTGGTCGGGAACCGGTCATGGTAGGCGAAGGGGCCGATCTCTTCACGATTGATGTTCCTTCCAGTCTTGTTGGCAATTCGCTGGGTGAGAGTGGCATCGGCAGCCAGACCGGTCTCGTTGTGATCGCGGTGGAGTCCGACCGGGGGAACCAGACGAATCCGACCCGTGACTTTCTCCTGGAGGCCGGCCAGCGGCTGGTCATGCTTGGCACCGAGCCGCAGATCGCCGTCTTCAATGAGCTGTTTGGTCGTTCGGCCTAACAGTTTCATAGAGCGACTTGCCGCAGCGGTTCCGCTGCCGCACCAAGGTTTTGGGGATGGGAAAGCAATACCTGAAATCAGGTAAAGCGAGGGGTTGGAGGGAGGAGTTGTCGAGGCAAGGATGGAGGCCTTATGGAGAGAAAGCGTGATCTCAGCGGGGGATATTGTCCTGACTGGAGGTGGTGGATTCGGGCGGGGGAGCGCCTGCAGATGGGGTTGGGGTTGGGTAGGGTCTTGGATGCCGGAGGAGAGGACCTTGGGGACGATGGTTCCAAGCCAGTTCAAGATAGGGTCGCTGAGAAAGCAGATCGCGGAGGGGTTTGGTTTGTGACGGATGGTGTCAGGCAGTGGGGCCTTTGGCGAAAAAGGTTTCGTAGAAAGGGCCGCGAGGAGGCTGGGCTGGAGCGGTTGCGGGTGGGTTTACGGGAGGGGTTGGGGCTTGTGGAGGCGATGCAGGGCAGTGGGATGATGCTTCCTTTGGAGGGCTGGGGGTACTTGTTGGCGGGGGAGCAGACAGGGCGATCAGGGGAGGCCTTTTGTGCGGTGGCTGGTCTATTGGAGGAGCGCGAGAAGCGGAGGCGTGAGCGGATTGGTCAGCTGTGGTACCCCGTTTTGCTTTTGCTTATTGGGGCCCTCGTCCTCGGGCTGCTGCTTCTGTGGGTGATTCCCGCTCTACGCGAATTGCATCAGGATATGGGCAATGGGGGGGAGTTGCCCTGGCTGACGCAGCATCTTGGGACGCTGTACATGAGTCTGTTGGGCGGCATGGTGATAGGAGGGCTGCTGGGCTTAGCTGGTTGGCGAACAATGGAGAGCGGTTCGAGACGGTCCATCAAATGGGGAGAGCGGCGCGAGTGGGTGATGCGCAGGCTGCCGGGTATGGGAACGGTTTGGCGCTCGGCCCGGGAGGCTCGCCTGCTGGGGCAGCTTGGGCCGTTGCTGCGCAGTGGTCATGCCATTCCAAGAGCCCTTGAACTGGTGGCCAGCGGGTTGCCATCGAAGTGGGAGGCAGCGGCCCTGATGGCGTTCCGGTCCCATCTGTTGCATGGCGCTTCCTTCATGGAGGGGTTTCGGTCCTGTGCCCTTTTTTCCCACGACAGCCGAGCCTTGATATCCCTTGGCGAGGAGAGCGGACGGCTGGACGATTTCATGGAAAAGCGTGCGCGCGAGTTGCATGAGTCGGTGCGTTGGTGGAGCCAGCAACTGAGCCGTGCGACAGAGCCCGTGCTGTTGATGGGCTTGGCGTTGGCGGTAGGCGGCATGCTGGTGGCATATTTGTTGCCGATGCTGCACCTGATGGAGGGGTTTCAGTTATGAATTTCCTGTTGTCGGGTTGTCATGCGGCGGGCTTGGTGACACCGTGACTTGTATGAATGAACCTTGTCTGATTCTGACGACCGGTGGAACGATTGATAAAGTCTATTTCGACGCGAAGAGCACCTATTCCGTTGGGGAGCCCCAGATTGCCGATGTCTTACGGCAGGCCCATGTGG
>JBEAQI010000243.1:0-4461 GCA_041163965.1 Verrucomicrobiota bacterium
AGCTCCCAGCCAAAGTGATCGGAAAACTCCCGCGCGCCGATCACCGTCTTCACAAGAAACGACATCGTCAGCCCCACCAGCACGGTGGACCAGCCCGCCCAGTCCGGGGTCTTATTCACCAGCAACATCAACACCAGCGGTATCGTCACCGGAAGCCCGATCAGCGAACTGAACTGCAGCATCAGGTCAAAGAGACCAAAATCCTTCAGCGTCGAGTAATAGAGCGCGGCGCAGATCACCAGCCCCCCAAGAAAAACGGTGACCAGCTTGCTCACCAGCATCTGCGCGGTCTCGCTCGCCTGCGGCTTGAGCACACTGACATAAAAGTTCTTCACAAAAATCCCCGCATTGCGGTTCAGACCGCTGTCCATGGACGACATCGTCGCCGCAAACATGCCCGCAATCAGCAGGCCCATCATGCCCACCGGAAGCTTGTTCACTGCAATCGCCACATACGAGGCCTCCGAGGCTTTGTTTCCCAACTGCGGAAAGATCTCCGACAGGTCCGGATAAAGCACCTGTGCCGCCATCGGCGGAATAAACCAGATCACCGGCCCAATCAGCATCAAGACTGAGGCCATTAGCGCCGCCTTGCTGGCATTGTGACTGTCCTTCGCCGTCAGGTAACGCGAGGCTTCCATGATGTTGTTCGTCGATACAAACTGCTTGAAAAATATGAATACCATCCACCCGATGATCAGCAGCGGGTAATTGTAATCGTTTCCAAGCACGATGTTCTTCGCCGGAAACCGCTCGATCAGCTCCACCGGTCCCCCCACCGCCGACAACGCAAAAATGGCCGTCATCACCGCGATCATCATCAGCAGCAAGGTCTGCAGGAAATCACTCATCACAACCGCCCACGAGCCACCGGCTGTGGAATAAAACACCACCACCAATCCAGTCGCAAGGATTGTCCATTCCAGGGAAAATCCAAACACCGCCGATAAAAACACCGCCAGCCCGTTCAGCCAGATACCGGCGTATAGAATGTTCGTCGGAATCGATAGCCAAGTGAAAAACTGCTCGTTGCCTTTTCCATATCGCTGCCGCACCGCCTGCACCGGTGTGATCACCCGCAATTGCCTCAACTTCGGCGCAAAATACCGGGAACTGATGAAAAAGCCCAGCGCGTTCGCCACAAAGATCGTAAGGATAATCGGACCGTCCGTATAGGCTTTACTCGCCCCACCGGTAAAGCTCCACGCGCTGAACTGCGTCATGAACGCCGTCGACCCGGTCATCCACCACAGCATCGTCCCTCCCCCACGGAAATAATCACTCGTGTTCTCCACGTAACGCCGCGTGATCCACCCGATCAACGCCATGAACACAAAATAAAAAACGATCACCCCAAGATCATAACCGCTGATTTGCATGATTGATAATTATTAACCAGCCCCGGCGCGTCCACCGCAAGCCAAATATCGCGGCACCTGAAGGGTGTCCGCTATCCCATCAAGGGTATCGGATCCGTGTTTGCGGGCAAAGGGTCAGGCTCAGTCGAACTGCTCGTTAACAGAAAAAAAGCGGCCCCCTTGTAAGGGCCGCTTTTCTGTTCAAAGGAGATGGCGCCTCTTTTATTTCAGGACGTAAATCCAACTCCCGGAACTGCTGACAAAGCTCTCGTCAATGTACATCCATGAACTCAGGCTGTAGCTCCAGATCCACGGGGAATCCGAAACGTTCAGAAAGCCCATCCAACCACCCGTGTTCACATTGCCCGCACCATCAACCGCGAAACCAGCCCAAGATTGGGCGGAGCCCACGGGACTGGTCAGGTTAAGACCGCTGGAATCAATGGCGACGTTGTCGAAGTAAGTGGGGTCAATCCCCTTTTCGCCTTGTACTGAATTGCCGCGGGAGAGGGCAACCAACATGTATTGCGCCGTGTCAGTCTCTGCCGGATTGACGCGGAAGCCCCAGAAGCCCTCCGTGGCGGCCGTCCCAAGACGGGTCTGCTCGGTCCATTGTCCACCCTGGATGTAGGCCTCGTAGAAGTTGATCGTGAAATCGATCACCAACCAGATCTGATAGGTCACATCCGCCCCAAACTGCTGGACCACCTCGTAGGCGTTTCCGTTGCGGCCTTCAAAGGAGTCATTGCCGGCATTGATACGCTGCATGACATTGTAAGAATTGTAGCGAGTTTCAAGCACTTGCGAAGGCGGATAGTTGGATATCCCCCAGACGGTGTCGAGGATGGCCTTACGGGTTCCACCTTGGCCGTCCGGCACTGTCGGCTGGACGACTTCAAAGTAAACGGTAACCGGCTTACCGGAGGCGATGGAGGCCGCACGGAGGTCCGTGCCGAGGTCCAGCATCGCATAGAGGTTTGAGGTGGCCTCAAAGAGGTCACCCGGAAAAACGGCCCATTTGCCGTTTACGATTTCCGAGCGGGCATTCGATCCCTCGATATTGGTGGAATCCGTTATCGCGGAGAGCGCACCGGCGTCGTCAAAGGTGCTGACGATGGTCCATTCCCCGTATGAGGAGGCACCGGCCAGTAAACCAGCCAGGGTAGTGATGATGTTTCTCTTGTTCATGTTGATCTTGGGTTAACTTGTCAGGGTTTAGGGTTCTGTTGGTCTGCCCATGGGGCATTAAAAGGACATGCTCAGGCCAATGCGCGCGCTGATCGGCGAATAATATTTCTCGGTGCGCTTCGTGGTCTGCGCCCCCGTGATTGGGTTGCGCGTGTCAAGGGTCGTCACGTTCACATCGTAGGTTTCATCAAAAACATTATACACGTTTACGGACAGCCGCATGTCCCAACCGTTCCATGACCAGCGATAGGAGCCGCCCACGTCGACCTGGAAGCGCTCCGGCAACTGGGGGGTGACGGTCAGACCGACCAGCGGGCTCACGGTGTTGAAGGCAACACTGGTCTCGGAAGGGCCGATGTATTTGAAACCGGCAGTCAGGGAAAGGTTTTCCAGCCGTCCATCGCTAAAGGTGTATTTGCCGAATACCGACAATTCGTCTTCGGGGTTGAAGTTCAGGCTGACCCCCGTGAGGATATTGGCGTAATCCGTCGCCAAGGCGCTGTTGCCCTCGTTGATGACGTTTCCACGTTGGTCCACCAGCACCAGAATCTGCCCTGCTCCACTGCGTTGCACGAAACTTTCCGGGGCGATGGGGGCATCAATTTCTTCTTCCGCCAACTCCTCCACGGAACCCGAAGGGAGAGCTGAAAGGCTGACCACGCCATCCGCCGAGGCGCCTCTTGCCGTGCTGTAGGCGGAATAATCGACCCAAGCCAGTCGGATTCCAGCGTTCTCCCATCCATACTCACGATGCAACATCGAGAAGGGCGGGAGGAATGTTCCTTCCGTGCCCGCAATGCTCCTCCACTCGGTGAAGTCGAAAGAGTTATCCGCCTCGCGCTCCACATGCGTGAAGTTTACCACGAATTGGAGATTGTCGGTTGGCATCAGGAAGACCTCAAACTCAAAGCCGTTTATCTCCTCATCGAAGGTCACCAAGGCTCGCCGGGCAATGTCGACGTTGTTGTTGAACTGCGGCTGGCCAAAGTTGTCGAGCCGGTTGTAGCGGATCGGGCTGACGCCCGCCAGCAGACTGTTCTTGGTAAAATCGAGTTCCCGGTCGCTAAAGGCGGCGTAGATTACCGGAAGGTTGCTGATCTGCCGGGTGACAAATTCATTCGTGTCGGGGTTGTAGATGGTCACGGACATGAGGTCGTCAAAGCCTTCCGGGTTGAGGGAAACGAAATTCAGCTGAACGTTCCCGCCGAACGGGGCCTGACTGTCCCACTTGGTGGCAAACTCTTCCGGAAATTTGGTTGCGTCCCGGATCTGCTGAACCAAGCGCAGGCGCTGGGGAAAGGGAATCGACGGGTCGAGGTCGGTCGCCTTCACATCCTGTTGAATCTGGTTCCCTACCCCCGCGAAACTGAGTTTGGATGGGTCGACCCCGAATTCCTGGGCAATGTAATCCACCAGATAGTCTCCGCGGACATAATAACTGGTCGCGCTGGCAGGATCATAGCTGGGAGCATTCCAATCGTTCGACCGATTGGTGCTCAACCGCGCATCGATCCACTTCGAAGCGTTCGGGGCGTATAGCACATCCCAGATGGCGTTCTCCCGCTCGGTGTTGAACACGGCAATGCTGCCGGAAATCTTGCCTTCAAAAAGCTCGAATTTCAACCCAAGTTCCCTGCTGTAGGTCTCTTCCGCCGGGATAATGTCGCCGGCACCGTCGCGCAAGGCCGTGTTGGGGCTCACGCCCTGCGCCAATAAACCGTAAACCGTAAGGCCCGGGGTGATATCATAGTTGGCGCCAGCGGTAAAGGTGGTCACGCGCACATCCTCCTCGAAGATGTTGAACTGACTGCCGGGAACAACCCCGAAGTTGGCATCTGGCGCCCCTCCACGGTCCGCATACCCGAAGTACCCGGAGTCGCCGCTCTCAAAGGAATCCCGGTACCAGGTTCCAATG
>JBEAQI010000244.1:0-3129 GCA_041163965.1 Verrucomicrobiota bacterium
GGTTCTCGACCGCCTCCAAGTTATCCCCGAAGCAAAGGAAAAAATTCTACGCCTGATCGTTATTCATCTGGAAATGGCACGGATCTGGCAGCGATATGACCTTGATGACCCAAAGACCATCCAAATCCTCTGTGATCTGGTCGGGGATCTGGAGCAACTACGCTACCTCTATGTCCTCACCTTCTGCGACGCGCGCGGAACATCCAAGGATCTTTGGAATGGGTTCAAGGATACCCTTCACACACAGTTGTACAAACTGGCTGAATCATTTTTTGAGACCCCCGGCAACACTGTCCGGCCTGCGGCCATGATCTCACAGGTTGAGATATTAAACCAAGTCGACGGCATCTCCGAGGAAGAGGTAGAAGCACACTTCAATCTGCTTCCAGACCGCTACTTTTCCTACCACAGTGAGCAGGAAATCCTGCTGCATTTGCGCATGATCCACCAGCTCCTTGAGACTATTTCCCGGGCCGATTCGGTGGGCTCGCTTGTGCCGGTGGTGGAATGGGAAGACGACCTCAATCTGGGATTGACGGTCGTCCACATCATCACTTGGGACCGCGCCGGTCTTTTCTACAAGCTGGCCGGCGCCTTCACTTTGGCAGGCTTGTCTATTATGAGTTCCAAGGCCCTCTCGCGGGCCGATCACATCACGATTGACACCTTCTATGTCGCCGACCCAGAGGGAGGACCGGTCAAGGACAAGAAAGCCCTTGGCATCTTTAAACATTATCTTGGCTTGGCCCTGATCGACAACCGCAACCTGCAGGAAGAAATCCGCGCCGAGCGCCTACGGCGTCAGCGCCCGAGTTACCTCAAAATCAATACTGCCCTACCTGCCCGCATTCCCGTCCGTGTCGATGTCTACCACGAGCTGTCCCTGCGGCGGACCATCATCGAAATTGAGGCCAACGACGAGATCGGACTCCTTTACGAAATTGCACGGACCATCTCCGACCATGGGTTTGACATTACCTTTGCCCGGATTGCCACAGAGCGGAAAGTCGCAGTGGACACCTTTTATATTGAGCCCAGTCGGCCTATCGGCGACATTGGCACCTCTCAAGACCTCATTGAATTAAAAGAGGCCCTCTGCGCGATTCTTGAGGCTCGCCGCGATCCGATTTCGTAGCTTTCCTTTTCCTTGCATGCACAAGGAGGATAGCGCCATTGATCGGACCGCCATAGAGGCCCTTTACCGGATTTCCCAAACCCTACACGAAACGACCGTTCCGGCACTGGCTCTCCAAAAGGTCCTCGCTGAAGCC
Source organism: Verrucomicrobiota bacterium (assembly GCA_041163965.1). Lineage (GTDB taxonomy): Bacteria > Verrucomicrobiota > Verrucomicrobiia > Opitutales > Oceanipulchritudinaceae > Oceanipulchritudo. The sequence goes on from JBEAQI010000244.1 coordinate 1,272, forward strand.
CAGGCCCTCTTTCCAGGCACCATGGCCTCCGCCGAGCTGCTCAATCCCGACACTAATCAGCTCGAAACCGAAGCCAGCGTCGGATTCCCCCCTAATGAGGCCATCACTGGACTCAAATTGGGCCAGGGCTTAACCGGTTGGGCCGCTCTCCATGGCAGACCGGTTCGCTCCCCAGATGTCCTGTTGGACCCGCGATACATCCAAGTCTGTCCCCAAACCCGCTCTGAGTTGGTGGTGCCCATGCTCTCGGCCTCGGGAGAGGTTGTTGGCGTTCTGAATCTGGAAAGTCCTGAACCGGACGCCTTCTCCGCATGGCACGAGCAGGTCTTCAGCCTCGTCGCCGGAGAAACCTCCCGCGTCCTGACCCGGCTCTGGCAGTTTGACCACCTAAGACGCACCTCCACTCACCTTGAGGTCCTCATCGACATTGCCCGAAGCCTCGTCACGAAGCGAGAATTGGGCGACCTTCTGCAAACGATCGTGGCCCGGGCCCGCGAAATCATTCCCTGTCGTCTCTCGGTTATCTTCCTGCGCAAGCCCAATAGTCAGGAACTGGTCCTGAGCGCCTCCCATGGACCCGAAGGCCCCCTGCCGGACTCGGAAGTCATCAGCCTCGAGGAATCCGCCATCGGCACCGCCTTCCGCCGCCGCAAAACCATCGAAGTCCTCGATCTGCCAAAGACCGAGGAACACCACTTTCCGCATCATATTCAGGCCGAGGGCCTCGTCTCTATGCTTGCCTGCCCAATTGAATACGAGGGCGAAGCCATCGGCGTGCTCAACATCTACACCGACTACCCTCACCGCTTTGATGATGCCGAAAAGCGCATCTTCGAAACGCTCGCCAGCCTCAGTGCCGCAGCCATCCTCAATGCCCGCCTCTACCAGCGCATCTTCAACAGCGAAGAAGTGCTGCGGCGCTCCGAACGGCTCACCACCCTCGGTCTCCTCTCCGCGGAGATTGCCCACGAAATCCGCAACCCGCTCACCGTCATCCAATTGCTCTTCGATGGTCTCGGGCTGGAATTTGATGACGGTGACCCACGCCAGCGCGATATGACCATCATTCACGAAAAGCTCGACCAACTCAATTCCATTGTTTCGAGAGTCCTGGACTTCGGCAAATCCCAACAGGAAATCCATTCGCGTTTTGACCTAAACAAGTTGGTCGCCGACACCCTCCACCTTGTTCGCCTCAAATTATCTCAAGGCGGCATTGAGCTCAACGGCTTCCTTCAGGGTGGACCGCCACCAACCGTCGATGTCAACAAGGGCCAAATCCAGCAGGCCATCCTCAATCTGCTCATCAACGCCAGCGAGGCGCTCCCCGGGGGAGGCCGTATCGATGTTTCCACGACCACTGAAACGGTCGCGGGGCGCCTCTGTGCCATAGTACGCGTCACCGACAACGGGCCCGGGATCGACCCCGGCATTCAGGATGCCATCTTTGAATCCTTTCTCACCAGCCGCCCCAGCGGCACTGGTCTCGGCCTATCCATCGTGAAACAAATCATCAAATCCCACAAAGGGCGCATCGAGGTGGAAAAAACGGGGCCAGACGGCACCACCATGCGCATTGAGCTCCCCCTCGCCCTGCGTCCCACCTGACCCGTCAGCTGGCGCTCCGCTCCATGGGAAGAAAGGAATGCCACTCGCGTTCCGCTCCGGAAGCCGCCACCTGCGCTGAGAAAGGCCGCACTTTGGGGCGGGCGGGCTTGCGCAACAGGGAGAGTCCGGCCTCGTGGGGTAGGCGATTGGCCTTCATCGAATTGATCTCGCGCCGACACGTCACAATGTTTTCCCAACTGGTCCGCCCTCCCCGATCGCGGGGGATAACATGGTCCAACGTCAGCTCCGA
>JBEAQI010000245.1:0-3000 GCA_041163965.1 Verrucomicrobiota bacterium
ATTGAGATTCTTTTCATGAAATTCGATAGTGTTGAAGGATGAGCAGGTGGCCGGATTTTTTTATTGCGGGGGCGTCGAAGAGCGGTACCAGCAGTTTGGTGGCCTTGCTGGCCCAGCATCCCCAGATCGCCTTCGGGCCGGTCAAGGAACCAGGTTATTTCCTTGGGCAGGGCGGAGGACTCTTTCTCGAGGGTCCCGGCGACCGTCGGCGCCATGCCGGATTGACGCTGGAACGGTCGGCCTATCTCGCCCTTTATGCCCGTTGCAAAGTGGCCCGGGTGGGCGATGCCAGCAGCAATTATCTCTACGATCCCCTTGCTGCAGAGGCGATCCATAGCCTTCTCCCGGAGGCACGGATTATTTTCATACTTCGCGATCCCGTGCAGCGCGCTGTGTCCGCTTACAAACATTTACGCGGCGACGGCGACGAGCCGATCGGCTCCTTTGCGGAGGCATTGGATGCCGAGGGTATTCGCAAGGAGAGCCGCTTTGATTACCTCTGGAGGTATCGTGAGTGCGGCGAGTATGCCCGCCATCTTCGTCCTTGGTTGCAGCTTTTTCCCGCGTCGCAGATTCATATTGCGATCTTTGAAGACCTTATCGCGCAGCCCGATCGCCTTGCCCGTGAAATTGCGGCCTTTCTCGGACTAGAGTCACCGAGCCGTGCCTTCCTGCCGGTCCATGAGAATGCCTCCGGGAGGATGCCGGCCGGGCGCCTTGCAGAGGGCTTGTCTGGAAGTGTGGTGGGCCGTCTGTGGCGTCACTGGCTACCGGTCCGGCTGCGGTTGCGGGTGCGGGCGGCGGTGCCGAAGCGCAGGAGCCCTGTGCCCGCTACGCCGGAGGAGCTTGATCGCCTGCGGTCTCATTTTTACCCCCAATTCACCCTGTTGAGAGACCTATTGAACCAGACCACCAGCAAAATCCCTCCATGGCTGGAATATGACGCTTTACAGAAAGCAGCGCGATTCATGGAGTAGGGAGTCTGCAATGAAGGGTCCATTGGTCAGTATTTTAATCAACAACCGCAATTACGCCGCTTATCTTGCGGAGGCGATTGAGAGCGCGTTGCGTCAGACCTACACACCGGTGGAGGTGGTGGTGGTGGACGATGGATCAACGGATGACTCCCGTGTGGTGATGGACCGGTACGCGGGAAAGATCGAGGCCATTGAGCGGCCTCATGGCGGGCAGGCGGCGGCCTTCAATGCCGCGGTGGAAGCGGCCCGCGGAGAGGTTTTATTTTTTCTTGATGCCGATGACGTGTGCGAGGAACGGCGGGTGGAGGAGGTGATGACAGTATTGCTGGAGGTGGACCCTGTGGTGGAGGGGGCGGCCCTGCTTTTTCATCCCCAGCGCTTCTGTGATGCCGCTGGTCGGGCCACGCCAAAGGTCTTTCCTCCCCGGTTGGTGCGGATTGAGGCCTATCGCCGTGGTATCCGTGCGGAGAGCTTTGCGGAGGGAGCGATGGCGGTGATATCGACTCCAACGCAGGCTGGTCAGTTCCTTGTCGACAAGCATTATCTTCCTTTTCTCAGTTCCGCGACCAGTGGCATGGCCATCACCCGACCCATGGCGCAGCGTTTGTTTCCGCTTCCGGAGCGCGGGATCACGATTTGTGCGGACAGCTTTCTTTCCCTTGGGGCTCTTCTTGAGGGCCCGGTGATTTTAGTGAACCGCGAATTGAGTCGCTTCCGGATGCATGGCAAGAACCGCTACATGCTCTCCCGTAAACGTCCCAACGCCGATCTGTTCTTTAATCAGCGCGATGCCTATCTCAACGCCTTGGCGGCACGCCAAGGATTGCCCCAAGCCATTCTGACGCTGGATAACTGGGAGCGAGTCCGCCGGTATTTGCGCAACAAGCCTATTCGAGAGATTCTTGTTTTGCTGATGCGGAGCGAGACCCGCCAATACGCGGCGATGCTGTTAAGGGGTTTGGTGAGCAGGGCCGTTGCGGGGTGTTGGCGAGGTCGCTTGGCGGGTCCGGCCCGGTCCGTTCCGGTATCAATGGTAGGGCCACTGGAGGCGAGCAAGTCTGGGCATCTGCCCAAGGCGGCCCGCGGGCTTTCTTCATGACGATGGGCCAGGCCGACCAGAGCCCTGTGCTTGTGTTGGGGATGCACCGCAGCGGCACCTCATTGTTGGCCCAGTTGCTGCACGCCTCAGGGATCCTGATGGGGCGTGAGTTTGTGAAGACGAGCGGTGGGAATCCCGCAGGCCTCTATGAGGATGCCCGCTATGTGGAGTGGCATGAGGCCGTTTTGGCGAGCGAGGCTGGGGGCGAGTGGCCCCTATGCGGAATGCGTTGGGCACGGCGCCAACCCGTCAAGGAAATGGCATGGCAGGCTGCCGCGGAGAGGCATCCTTTGCCCGAAGCCGCCGAGGATGGACTATGGGGATGGAAGGATCCTCGGACCCTTCTTTTTCTCAAGCAGTGGCTCGCGGTCTATCCCAGTCTCCGGGGGCTTGTATTGGTTCGGCATCCCACCGATGTGTATCTGTCGCTATTGAGACGCGGCGATCTCGCCGTGGCTTTGGATCCCCTGCTGGCCTTTGAAATGTACGCTGCTTACCACGAGGCCGCCTTACCTGTTATCGAGGCCCATCGATCCCGTTTCCTGTTCATTTCTTCCGATTACCTGTTCCGAGAATGGGATGTTGCCTGTGCCGGGATGGAGAAATGGCTTCAGCACCGCATCCGGTATATGGAGGTCCGCCCTCGCGCCGCGCATTTTCATCCTTCTCTGAGTAATGCCACCAGTGAGGCGCGCCTGTGCGAAACCTGCCCACGGGCGATGCGGGCCTATGCGCGCCTGATGGCCCTTGCGGAGGGCCGCCCCATGCCAGTCGTTCCATCTCCGGAGGGACCCTCTGGTTCCGAAGCTGCCTTGTTGGCGTATGAGAGCAGCTTGCCCGGAGGAGAGCGGCTCAGCCAGCGTCGCTTGCAGCTCCGCGTCGAGCTTGGTCAATCCCTCGACAAGATCTCAGATGGTGCGCAGA
>JBEAQI010000246.1:0-3764 GCA_041163965.1 Verrucomicrobiota bacterium
TTATGACAAACCATCACAACATCCGCCTGACGCTTCTGATGCTGCCAGTACTGCTGGCTCCAATCGCGGACGCTGAGTCGCTGGATCAGGCCAGTCCCAGACCCAACATCCTGTTCATTGCCATCGACGACATGAATGACTGGACCGGATTTCTTGGAGGCCATCCCCAGGCGGTCACCCCGAACCTCGATGCAGTGGCGCGGAAGGGCGTCAACTTCACCAATGCCCATTGTCCCGCACCAGGGTGTTCACCCAGCCGGAACGCTCTTCTGTATGGCGTGGAACCCTTTCATTCCGGGTATTATGTCTTTTATGATAAGGAGGAGGTGCATCAGCGATTGCGGGAGTCCTATTTGAGCTTGCCGCAGTTGTTCAAGGAGAGCGGTTACGCCACCTACGGCGCGGGGAAAATCCACCACGGCATCCGCGACAATGCGGCGGAGTGGAGCGACTACCATCAGCCGAAAAACCATAAGCTGCACCTGAAGCCGGGTGCGGTTTACCAGCCCGACGGCACCTTCAAGATGTCCTTTGGCCCAACGGTGAATCCCCTGGATGAGCATCCGGACTATCAAGTGGCCTCTTACGGGGTGGAGGTGCTGTCGAAGCAACATGAACAGCCCTTCTTTCTCGCGGTCGGTATTGTGAGGCCCCATCTGCCGTTTGTGTGTCCCGAGGCCTTCTTCGATTTGTACCCCGATCCGGTGGCACCGCCGCTGATCAAGGAGGACGATTTACTGGACGTGCCGGCTGTCGGGCGGGCCATGGTCAGGCGGGCCGATGACAACCGGTTTCGCAAGGATGCGGCATGGGATGCGGTGCGGCGCGCTTATTTGGCCTGTGTATCTTGGGCTGACTTCAATGTCGGCCGTGTCATAGCGGCGCTGGAAGCCAGTCCGTATGCCGACAACACCATCGTGGTGATCTGGTCGGACCACGGGTTTGCCCTCGGGGAGAAGCATCACTTTCGCAAGTTTGCGCTCTGGGAGGAGACGACCCGGGTACCGTTCATTATTTGGGATACCCGACGGAAGGCCGGGGCAGGTTGGTCCATCGAAGCGGGTGTTTCCCTCATCAACATTTATCCGACGCTGGTGGATATGGCGGGTTTGAAAGGACCTACCTATCTGGATGGATACAGCCTGCGGCCATGGCTGGAGGATCCCACGAAACCCCTTTCGATCCCCTCGATCTGCACTTGGGGCCGTGGGAATTACACGATTCGGAGCGCTGAGTTTCGCTACACCCGGTATCACGACGGTGGTGAGGAACTGTATGCGCACCGGGATGATCCGCAGGAGTGGTCGAACCTTGCGCTGGAAGGGCAGTTTGCCGATGTAAAGGTGGCCTTGGCGGCCTTTCTTCCAAAGGTGGAAGCGCCTCTAGTGGAGGACGGTATCGCTCCCTGGAGTGTGCCAATCAGTGCGGATAAGCCGGAGTCGAAGTAACCCTCATCCAATCCAGCACGATTCATCATGAATATGGCCCGTCTCATTCATATCTCCCTTTCAGCGTGTGCTGCGGGCTTCACCTGCGCGTTGGCGGAATCCGTCCAGACGAATGAGGGCTCCGCCTTGGATCGCCCCAACATCGTGTGGCTGGTAACCGAGGACAACTCGGTACATTATCTGCGCCTTTACGCGGACGGTGGGGCACCTATGCCGACGGTGGAGCGTCTCGCCCTAAGCGGACTTGTCTTTGACCGCGCCTATGCGAACGCTCCGGTCTGCTCGACCGCTCGCAGCGCCTTGATCTCCGGTTGCTACGGGCCCCGTACCTTCACGAATTTCCATCGTGCCGCGGTCAAGGTTCCGATGCCGGACGGCCTACGGATGTTTCCGTGGTATTTACGGGAGGCTGGGTATTATGCCACCAATAACGCCAAGGAAGATTACAACTTCATCAAGGGGGAGGGGGTTTGGGACGAATCCTCGGCGCGGGCCAGTTACGCGAACCGTGCCCCAGGACAACCTTTTTTTCACGTGCAGAACTTTGGTGTCACGCATGAGGGCCGGCTGCATTTTCCGGAAAGGGATGTGGATGGCGTTGAAACGGTCACACCCGCTGCATCGGTCCCTATCTTTCCGATTCATCCGGATACACCGCTTTTTCGCTACACCAATGCCCGCTATCGCGACTTTCACCGGCTCGCTGATGAGCAGATGGGAGCGTTTATTGCTCAGTTGGAGGCGGAGGGCCTGATGGAGGAAACCATCGTCTTTTATTTTGGCGACCACGGAGGCGTCCTGCCGGGAAGCAAGGGGTATCTCAATGAAACCGGACTGCGTGTGCCGTTGGTGATCCATGTGCCGGAAAAGTGGCGCCATCTGATCCCTTTCACGGTTGGAACCCGGGTTGATTTCCCGGTGCAGTTTGTCGACTTCGGACCGACGGTGCTGCGGTTGGCAGGCCTTGAGGTGCCGGAAGGAATGGACGGCAAGCCCTTTTCGGGGTGGGAAAGCGGTAGCCATGGAGAGGCCCTTTCTTCAGGGCCCCTCTTTGCTTATGCAGATCGCTTTGATGAGAAGTATGACATGGTACGGTCGGTCATGAAGGGCCGTTTCAGGTACGTCCGGCAGTATCAACCCTTCAACGTCGATGCCCTGCATAACAATTATCGGTACCGCATGGCGGCGTATGAGGAATGGCGGCAATTGTGGCAAGCCGGTGAATTGAGCCCCCAACAGTCAGGATTTTTTTTCCGGAAGGCGCCGGAGGCTCTTTACGACATTGAGGCGGATCCCTTTGAACTGAGGAATCTGGCTGGCCAAGTGGAATACGCGGACATTCTTCGGGAGATGCGGCAGGAGTTGCGTGCCTGGCTCACGGCGATGCCGGATCTATCCTTTTTCCCGGAACCTATTCTGTTGGCTGAAAGTGGAAATCCCGAGGCATTCGGGAACGTACAACGGGCACGGATTGTGGAGTTGATGGACATCGCCGATCTTGCTTTGTCCGAATTTGGCGAGGTGCGCTCCGGAATAGAGAGCGCTCTCGAATCTGATGATCCAATGAAGCGGTATTGGGGATGGATTGTCTGTTCAGCTTTTGGCTCTCAAGCTATTGAGTTCATTGGGCTAGCTGAAATCGCGGCACAGGCTGACAGTGAATGGCTGGTCCGCTTGAGGGCCGCTGAGTTTCTTGGATTATCGAAGCAGGCCGATCCGCGTCCCTATCTGACTGACGTTCTGAAGGAAGCGCCCTCGGAGGTGTCGGCTGGCCTCATCCTGAATACCATCGCGCTGTTTCATGATCTAGGTCTGCCAGTCCGCCTGCAGCAGGAGGATTATCCCGCTCCATGGTTTGATGATGAGAAGTCGAATGTGCTTCGGCGATTTCAGTACCTGAACGGGAGCTCCGCAGATTGATAAGCATTCAAGGATTTCGAATGGGCTAAACTGGGCTCTATTGCCAACGATTGTCGCCTAGGGTTACGGCGCTGTGGGCTTCATCTGAAGCGATTGGTTTTAGCTCGTCGAGGCTTGCGGCCGGCGGCGGTTGGGGGTTTTCCCTCGGCGGCACGGAGACCGTGGCGCGGGGTCTATTGACCGATACTGCGGCGGATGAAAGCGGCGAGGTCGGCTTTCTGTTTGGCGAGTTCCGCTTTGACCGAGTACATCATGTGGCCGCCGGCGTACATGGAGACCTCAAAGTTGTCTTTCAGGTCCGGATGCACGAAGATCCGGTCGAGGGTGTAATCGGTGGCGAAGTAGGGAGTAGCGAGGTCATAGATACCGCTGCTGATGTGGACGCGCATGTGCGGA
>JBEAQI010000247.1:0-2657 GCA_041163965.1 Verrucomicrobiota bacterium
GCCGGCGAGCCGACGCGGAACCGGTTCTCAGTGGATCTTGCCGATGACACCCGGGTGGGCGTTGACGTGATGTCCCTCTACCTGCAGGATGAAATCGGGTTGTCCGAAAATTGGCAGGCCACTATCGGGGCCCGGTTTGACCGGTTTGACATTGAGGTGGACAGTGTTCCAGCAAATGAAAGGCGGAGCAGGGTGGACGAGGAGGTTTCACCCCGTCTAGGAGTCATTTATAAGCCGGCGGACAACATGTCCCTCTACACCAGCTACAGCCAGACCTTTCTTCCCCGCAGCGGGGAGCAGTTTGATAACATCAATGGCGACCGCGAGAGGCTGGATCCTGACACCTATTCCAATACGGAAGTGGGGATTAAAATGGACTTCAATCAGGCGCTAAGCTGGACCCTCGCCGTGTTCGAAGTGGAGAAAAGCTCACCCCAGGTGGCGGACAGCGATCCCTCCACCCTGGACATCATTGATTCCAGGATACGGGGTGCTGAGGCGCAGGTGCTGGGTAGCATCAATGACCGCTGGTTTGTCAGTGCCGGCTACAGTTATCTGACCGGTGAACAGGTAAACCGAGCGGGGGCCACCGGTCTGCGGCCCATCGAGTTGCCGCGTCAGATGGCCTCGATCTGGACGAAGTACTCCTTTACGGAGCGGTTTGCAGTGGCCCTTGGAATCAAGCATCAGGACGACACCTTCATCAACAATGCCAATACCGCGTTGTTGCCTGCCTATACCCGGGTGGATGCCGCCCTTTACTATAAAGTGAGGGACGATCTGCGTTTACAGGTGCATATCGAAAACCTGACCGACACCCTTTATTTTCCCAATGCCCACAGTACCCATGAAGCGACTGTTGGTGCACCGATCAACGCGCGCCTCGCGGTGATCGGGCGTTTCTAGGGAACCGCCTCCTCAAGTTGATTTGCCACGGGCGCCCCGCCATCAGCGCGGCGTTTTGTACCAAGGGCATTGGAATCTTCGGTCGTGCAGGTAAATGGTCCAGTGAAAAAGCTGGGCTGGACACGCGGGTGTCGATTGAACACCGTCGTGACGATGCCCGGCAAAACTCTCCACTCACGACCGCCGCTTGTACGCATGATGCATATCCATCGGCTATTACTGGAAGGAAAGTATCCCAATTGCGCCCGTATTGCCCGGCATCTGGAGGTATCCAGCAAGACCATCCAGCGGGATATTGATCACATGAGGGACCAGCTTGGCCTGCCAATTGAGTACGACAGTAGCCGGTATGGCTATTATTACACCCAGCCAGTCACGGCTTTCCCGACCATGCCTGCCACAGAGGGCGAACTCCTTGCTCTTTTTGTCGCCCAACGCGCCCTGGAGCAGTACCGCGGAACCCCTTTTGAAGCCCCTTTGACGAGCGCTTTCGCAAAGTTGACGGAGGCCATGCAGACGGCGGTCACTGTCGATCTGGGATCCCTCAGTGAAGTGCTCTCCTTTCATCATCGCGGAGCCGCGATCACCGAAATGGAAACGTTTCAAGCGGTGACGAAGGCCCTGATGGAAAGCCGGGAATTGGAGTTTTCCTATCAGAAGCTAAGGCAAACGCAGGCTGAGAACCGCCGCATTCAACCTTATCACCTCGCCAGCATTGATGGCCAATGGTACTTGTTTGCCCATGATCTGGACCGCAACGACATCCGCACCTTTGTGCTGGGGCGTATCCGTCAAATCATTCGGACCGGCAAAAAATTTTCCAAGCCCGAGAACTTTTCCCTCGCCGATTGGCTGATGGGATCTTTTGGCGTTTTCAAGGGGAAGGGCGATTACGCCGTACGTATTGAGTTTGACCCCTATGCCGCCCAACTGGTCGGAGAGCGCATCTGGCACGCCTCGCAGAAAACCTCCCTCTTGGAGGATGGTGGTCTCGAATTACAGCTCCAACTCGATTCCCTCGAGGAAGTGGAACGCTGGATTCTCAGCTGGGGAGGGCACGCCAAGGTGACCGCGCCTCCCGCCCTCAAGAAGCGTGTCCAAACCGCCCTGCGGGAAATGAATGATCTATATGCCGCTTCTCCCCCATGGCTCAGCGAGCTTCATGAGGCCGCTCAAGCCCAACAGCCAGACCGCCTCCTTCAACTGGTTCTGTCGTCGAGCCGCCGGGTTGATCATCCCGGGCAAATGCGTTTTCCATTTCCTTCACGGTCGGCGCTCCTGAGACCTTAAATGTCCTACCCCTTGTGGTAAGGTAGCTGGCCATTGGTCGGTCTACTCGAAGCCAGTCAGGGCCCTTCAAGCCATCCGGAAAGGCGGATCGGGCGTCCTTTGGCTTCTCGAAGCGGTTCGCTGCCGCTGCTCCGGATCAATCGCAGCAGGGCTGGAACCGTGACATCACGTCCTTTCACAGGCCACGCCATGTCCACTATTTCACGAAAGACCTTATGACAAAACATCCCATTGAACATATCCTCGTCGGCGAGCCCGTTACGGTGCGAAATCTGACTGTATTCCCGCTAGGGCTGTCCGAAGTGGCCGGTCCTGACTATGTCACCTCGGCTGTGGCGATTGAACGGCACGGGTTGGAGGTGACCGAGGTTAGTGAGGCTGGCAGTGTGCCCAATCTCATCGTCTCAAATCCGTCCCTTTTGCCCGTACTTTTTCTGGATGGGGAAGAAGTGCGCGGGGCC
>JBEAQI010000248.1:0-5477 GCA_041163965.1 Verrucomicrobiota bacterium
CAGGCGAAGCGCAACAAACCTGTCACCTATTGATAATCAGCCCCTCCGCGACCGCCGTGGCGCCGTGTATAAAAAATTAAACCGCCCCCCGGCTCACTCGAGCCGCCGGTCGAGCGTCCGATAGTTAATCGCCTCCATCAGGTGGTCGCTGCCAATACGATCGGCGGCATCCAAATCGGCGATGGTTCGCGCGACTTTGAGAATGCGATCGTAGGCCCGGGCCGATAGGTTGAGGCGCTTCATGGCGGCCTGCAGGCGATCGCCCAACTCCGGGGCAATCGCGCAATGGGCGCGGATTTCTCGCTGGCTCATCCGTGCGTTGAGCCGGGGAGCGGAGGAGGGCCTACCCATGAAGCGCTCTATTTGAATCTCACGGGCGGCCGCCACGCGTTCGCCGATGGCGGTCGATGTCTCGCCGGGCTGTTGGCGTCGCAATTCCTCCACTGAAAGGGCCGGAGCCTCAATGTGGATGTCGATACGGTCAATCAAGGGCCCGCTGATGCGGGACCGGTAGCGCTGGATCTGCACCGGGGAACACCGGCAGGCTTGCCGCTGATCGCCAAGGTACCCGCAAGGACAGGGATTCATGGCTGCCACCAACATGAAAGAGGCCGGCAGGGTGATGTGACCGGCACTTCTGGAAATACTCACCTCGCCATCTTCCAGCGGCTGCCGCAACACCTCCAAGACCCCGCGCTTGAACTCGGGCAGCTCGTCGAGAAACAGCACCCCGTGATGCGCGAGGGAAATTTCTCCGGGCCCGGGAATCACGCCTCCACCAATCAAGCCAACATCGGAAATGGTATGGTGGGGACTGCGAAAAGGCCGCTCCAGATGGATCCCTCCCTCCAGCAGGGTCTTGCCGGAGGCGGAATAAATGCGCAGGATATCAAGATACTCGGGCTCCATCATCGGCGGCAGAATGCTCCCCACCCGCTTTGAAATCATCGACTTGCCTGACCCGGGGGGTCCCAGCATCAGAAGATTGTGCCCACCGGCAGCCGCCACCTCCACCGCCCGGCGCACCGCGTACTGGCCCTTCACATCGGAAAAATCGAGAGGCTCCGGCAAGCGGCTCGGGGCCAGATCGGAAAAGTGACTCCGCACCGGGGCAAGCGGGTGCTTGCCCTGCAAAAAGGCGCAGGCTTCGTTGAGAGACCCGACCTCGAACACTTCAACCTCGCTGATGAGAGCGGCCTCCGCCGCGGTCACTTTCGGCAAAATCAGCCGCTTTTTGCCCATCGCCTTGGCACACAGAGCAAGGGCCAGACCGCCCTTCACCGGCCGGGCCTCCCCCGCCAGACTCAGCTCGCCCGCAATCAGGGTATCCGCAATATCGGGAATCCGGATCTGGTCCGTGGCCAGCAGAACCCCGATCGCGATTGGCAGGTCGTACAGGGCTCCTTCCTTCCTGAGATGTCCGGGGGCAAGATTGATCGTGGTCCGCTTCACCGGTAGCCGGTAGGCCGAACTGGCAATGGCCGCCCAGACGCGCTCCTTGCTTTCCTTGACGGCCGTGGTCGCCATCCCGACAAGGACCGGTATCGGCTCCCCGCACTCCGCGGTACTGACCTCGACCTCCACCGGCCAGGCCTCTATTCCCATCAATACCCCAGAAGTGACGCTCGATAACATGCCCTCAGCCTGAGCGGCTCTTGGCACAAAGCGATCCTCCCAAACACCTTAATTTAGGTAGCGGGCGACGACTGGCATCCGCCACGGCTCCGGGACAAAAGCGCTCCCTAACTCTCGGAACGGACCATCTTCCAAACCGCGCGGGAGTCGCGAATAATCTTCTCCAGCACCGCCGGGGTCACCGCTTGTTTGGGATCGTCCCCGATCCCAGTCAGGGGACGGACGTGGGCCTCGATCACCAGCCCGTCGGCCCCGTAGGCAATCGCCGCCAGCGAACAGGCCGCCACGTACGAGGACCGCCCCACAGAATGGGACGGATCGCAAATCACCGGGGCCCAGCTCTTCTCCTTCAACAAGGGTGTCACGGCCTCATCTGGCTGATTGCGGTAACTGTCCAGCGCGGGCATCGTTCCACGGGGACAAAAAAGGACATTGGGATTTCCGCCTGCCACAATGTATTCCGCGGCGGAAATGAACTCGTCCACCGGGGCCATGTGCCGGCCGCGCTTCAGCAGCACCGGCGTCCCGGCCTCCGCGGTGCGCCGCCCGACCTCCGCCAGCAAGGTGTAGTTCAAAGCGTTGCGGGTCCCGATCTGCAGCATGTCCACCCCTGCCTCCAGCGCCACCGCCAGTTGCTTTTCGTCCATGATTTCGGCAATCACCGGCAGCCCCGTCTGCGCACGGGCCTCCATCAAAAAGTCGAGCGACCTGGCCGTTCCCTGAAAACTGTGGGGCGACGTCCGGGGCTTCCAGACGCCTCCTCGGATCACTTGCGCGCCAGCCTCTTTCACCGCGTGCGCGGTCTCGATAAAAGCGCTCCCGTTGTCAGGATCGATCGTGCAATGGCCGGCAATAAAGAGGGGCTCCTTGCCCACTTCCACCCCACCCACGACAATGCGGTGGTGCGCCAGATCGGAGCGGACATCCATCAGCTTGTAGACGGACTCCATCCGGTCGACGCGGTCGACATAGGGCAGCCCAAGCAGGCGGTTGACCATCGTCTCACTGCGCTCGTCCCCGATAATCGCGTAGATGTTGCGGTGCGCGCCATAAATCACCTGAATCTTGCAGCCGAAGCCGCCAACAATCGCTTCAATCTCAGCAAGTTGTGACTCCGTGAGGCTGGGTTCCTTGGATATGATCATGGAAAGTGACTTATTCCAACGGATCAATCCAGAGCAACGGTAAAAATATCCGGCATCGGGCTGGTCGCCTCAAAGGGGATTTTTTTCCCACTGACCTCAATGCTCAAGGCCGTCTCATGGCTGTGCAGAAAAAGGCGCTCCTTGCCATGACGCTTTTTCCATTCGCGGTTCGCCGCAAAGTCTCCATAGCTGGCATCCCCGATAATCGGCAGGCCGCGGGACGCGCATTGGACGCGGAGTTGGTGGGTCTTCCCGGTTTCAGGACGAAGTTTCAACAGGCTCCGCGCCGGCACCCCGCGGCCGCGCCGCACCACCTCCATCCGCGTCACGGCGTTCGGCACCCCTCGCCCGACCCGCGTTCGCAAAATGCTGCCACGGCGCTCCATCTCGAGATGGTCGCGCCAACTCTCGGACACCCGCCGGGGGATGCCCTGCACCAGCGCCAGATAGGTCTTCTTCACCCGCCCCTCCGCAAAGGCGCGGCGTACCGCCACCGCCACCGCCTCCTCACTGGCCAGCAGCAATACACCCGATGTCGGGGAATCCAAGCGATTCAGCAGATACCAGCGCTTCTCGCCGTCCACATAGACCTCATCTGCCGCCTCGTAGGGCACCATCAGGACACTGTGGGCCACATCGGCGGCCCGGTTTGGATGGGATAGCACCCCGGCGGCCTTGTCCACCGCCATCAGCCCGTCCCGGGCCTTGATCAGGCGACACGATGGATGTAGCGGCAGGCCCATCGCTCAATAGAAGAAATGGATGGAGCACTCCGCCTGCTCGCCCATCTTGATAATCATCTCCGGGGTCCATTCAAAAAAGGGCGCCTTGCCGAGAATGGCATCCTTGGAAACGGTCTCCGCCAAGCGGCCGGCATCCGACTGCTGCACCACCACATCGACCACCTCACCTTCGCGGGTGATGGAAAAGGTCACCACCACGCGATAGCCGCCAAAGGGAATCGACTTGGTATTGTACACGAGATTGCGCCAATGGGATTCAATGATCTCCGCCACCCGCCGCCAGTACTCTCCGAATTCGGAATACTGGGCATCAAAGGCCAACCGCCCGATCTGGATCGCCCCCTGCCGGTTGTCCTTCACCGGCCCAAAGGAGGTGTCGCGCTCCACCCGCTGCCGGGGCCGTGGCTGGGGAGATTGCTCGCCGACCTGCTGCTCGGGCGTCGTCACCGCCGCCGTCCCCGTCCCATCGTACGGGCTCGTCACCTCCACCGGCTTCAGGGGTTCCGCCACTTCCTCGGGCTCCTTCAGCGCCTCGTCAGGCTCGGTTATGCTCGCGATTCCCTCCTCTTGCAATGGCTCATCCTCCGCGAGCCGGGGATTGACCTGCGCCACCTGCTCGCGCGGCGCCGCCTCCTGCTGCACCATCGGGCTCGCCCCGCTCGCCGGACTGGAAGCGGGGGGCGACGGTGGCACCGGCTCCATGAAGGGATTGCCCTGCACCAAGCGGTTCGAGTCTTCCATGTCACCCTCCACATAGGGCGTGTTGTCGGGATCGGGCAGGGCCTCCTCCTCCTGGGCTGCAACCTGGTCGCGGTCAGAAACATTTAGGGTCTGCTCAGGCAGCGCCTCAGGCACATCGGCTGTGGCCCGCACATACGTCTCCTCGAGCTCGGGCTCCTCGGGAATGGGCTCAAGAACGACCTCCAGAGTGGGCGCTCCGGCCTCAGCCTCGGACCGCTCAAACACATGGGCGGGACCAGCCCAGAACAGCAGCAAATGCAAAAACAAGGCGATGAAGATCGCCGCCCACAAACCGTCGCGACTCTCTGCTCGAGCATCTGGCACAGCCCGCTTAACCTCATGAGATTCTGAAGCGCCTTGCCTCATCTTTACTCGGGATCCCCTTCCATCAATCCCAGTTGGACCAGCTCGCGCCGCAAACGTTCCACCGGTAGGCCCATTATATTCTCAAACGCTCCAGCCCACGAGGCAATGATCAGCTCCCCGGACTCCTGTATGGCATAGGCCCCCGCCTTGTCGTAGACATGAACCCGCTCAAGATAGGCCTCAATCGTCGCATCGGTCAGCTCCCTGAACTGTACCTCACTGCTTTCGCTGAAAATACGCTCCCGCCCGGCATGCCGGATCGCCACCCCGGTCACCACCACGTGCTTCCGGCCACTCAAACACCGCAACATCCGGACCGCCTCCGCCCGGTCCGCCGGCTTGGCAAAAAGCCTGCGCCCGAGCGCCACCGTGGTATCAGCCGCAATCACCACCGCCTCGGGCCGCTCCAGCGCCACCGCCTGAGCCTTCCGACGGGCGTTCTCCTCCACTTGCTCCACCGGGTCGGCCTCCTCAGGTTCCCACTCCTCGACCGCCGCCGTCACCACCGTAAAAGCTGGCACCAGCCGCCCCAGCAACTCGCGCCGCCGGGGTGACCCGGAGGCCAGAATCCACTCGAACTCATCGCTCATTCGCTCCATCATCGCCTCAACGCAGGTACCAGATTCTCAAGAAACTCCGCCCCCTCCACCACTTGCCGGGATCGCAACCGCGGGCTCAGCTCCAGCACCACCGTGTCGCCAGACCGTATGTGCGAGGCCACCATCGACCAATCAATCGTCCCAGTCCCAGGCACCTGGTGATCCTCCCCTTCGTCGTTCACGTCATGCAGATGAAATCCGGTCAAATACGGGCGCAGGGCCTCCAACTGCGCCGCATGACTCGATAT
>JBEAQI010000249.1:0-3126 GCA_041163965.1 Verrucomicrobiota bacterium
ACCCCGCACATGTTTGTGATCGATGCGACCGGTAAAGTGGTCTACCAAGGGGCGATTGACAGTATACGGGACGCCAATTCCGGTAGCATCGCCAAGGCTCGCAACCACACCATGGAGGCCTTGGAGGCGGTTGTGGCGGGTCTCCCAGTGTCGGAAGACCGCACGCGGCCCTATGGATGCGGCATCAAGTACTGACCACGCTGCGGCGGTTGTCAGTCTGGACGAAGTTGTCAAAACGTTTAGGGGCCATCGGGCCGTAGACGGGTTCAGTCTGACCGTTCCGGAGGGGAGTTTGTTTGGGTTTATCGGGCCCAACGGCTCTGGAAAAACGACCACCTTGCGCATGATTCTGCGTATTGTGGAACCGGATTCAGGGCAGATCCGGGTGTTTGGGAAGGCCATTTCGGCGACCGCGAACAACGCCATTGGTTATCTTCCCGAGGAGCGTGGGCTTTACCGCAAAATGACGGTTTTGCGACAGCTGATTTATTTCGGAACGTTGAAGGGGCTGCGCTCTGGCGAGGCGCGACGCCGCGCGATGGATTGGCTGGAGCGCATGGGGTTGGCGGAGTGGCGGGACCGTAAGCTGGAGACGTTGTCGAAGGGTATGAGCCAGAAGATCCAGTTTATTTCGACTGTATTGTCCGGCCCGCGCCTTCTGATTCTCGACGAGCCTTTTTCCGGATTGGACCCAGTGAATCTGGAAGGTCTGCGGGAGGCTCTGTTGCAGTTGCGGCGTTCTGGAACGACGGTGATTTTTTCCACGCATGACATGCACACCGCCGAAACCCTATGCGATCAAATCTGTATGATTTACAAGGGTCGAAAGGTCCTTGATGGCTCATTGGAATCAATACAGAACACGTATGGAGCAGACACGGTGAGGATGCGGTTTCGTGATCAGTTCGATTTGCAGTCTGCCAGCGTGGAAGGGATGGGCGCGGTGCGCCATCTTGGGCGATTTTGGGAAGCCCGCTGCGCGGATGAGCCGTGGCGGTTGCTGCCGCGCTTGGCGAGGCTTGGCCAATTGGAGCACTTTGAGGTGATTCATCCATCCCTGCAGGATATATTTGTTCGCATCGCCCGACCTGAGCAGGAACTCACTAGTCTAAAAGGAAGTGGAGATGCGTAAGATTCTGGCAGTTGCTTCAAACGAATATCGCCAGGTTGTCCTGACGAAATCCTTTCTATTCAGTTTGATTCTGCCTCTTGTGCTTTACGGAGGGATGTTTCTGGCGAGCTACTTTTTTGGAGACCAGACCGATTTGCGGGACCGCCGGGTGATGATCGTGGACCGCACTGGTTTGCTTTTCGAAGGCATGTTGGAAGCGAATGCGAAGCGTGATACGAGTCCGGCGGTTTTGAGTGATGGCAAGCAGGTTGGGCCCAAGTTCACCTTGGAAGGGTATACGGGGCCAGCTGATATCGGGCGAAAACAGGTGCTTGTTGACCTTAGCGAGGCCGTTCGGGACGGCAGGATTTTTGCCTTTCTCTACATCGGAAAGGATTATGTGCGCGTCGAGGGTGGGGAGGATGACCGCCTCGATTACTATTCCGACAGTCCGACTTTTTCGCGGTTGCCGGATTGGTTGGCGAGCGAGATCACGGCCTTGGTGGAGCAGCATCGGTTCCGTGAAGCGGGATACGATCAGCGGCAAATCAATCTTTTGACCAGCCACAACAAGCTGAGCGATTTAGTTTGGCGGAGGTGGACAAGTCCGGGAACATCATCGACCCAAAGGAAGACAATCGGGTGGCCTCCTTTCTGATTCCTTTTGGGCTGGTGATGCTGATCTTTATCTCCATCCAGATGACAACTCCGGTTTTGTTGAATTCGGTGATTGAGGAAAAGATGCAGCGTATCGCGGAGGTCCTGTTGTCGAGTTTGACCCCGTATCAGTTGCTGATGGGCAAGCTGATGGCAGGGGTGGGGGTTGGGCTCACTTTCAGTGCGGTGTACGTTTTCACTCTCAGTTTGAGCCTGCGCTATTTAGAGAAGATGGACTGGGTTCCGGAGGGGACCTTTCTATGGTTTTTCGCTTTTCTGCTGATGGGAATGTTCAGCTTCGGGTCTCTTTTCGCTGGCGTCAGCGCAGGGTGTCAGGACTTGAAGGACTCGCAGAACTTTGCGGGGACGCTTGTGGTGATCCTCGTTATTCCGATGATGCTGAGTTTGGTTTCCATTGAATCCCCTGACGGGCCTTTCGCGGTGACGCTCAGCCTCATTCCCCCTTTTTCCATTTTAACGATGGTGATGCGGATTGCGATTCCGCCCGGGCCTCCTGAATGGCAGGTGGTTCTCTCCCTAGGGTTGAACATGATCTTCACCTTGGCAGTCGTCTGGGCTTCCAGTCGGATATTCCGGATTGGAATTTTATCCCAGGGAAAGACGCCCACTTGGCGCGAACTGGCGCGCTGGATTTGGCAGCGTTACTGAGAAAGCCCTAACCTAGCGTGGCTATGCGCAGCACTGGTCCAGGGCGTTTGCCGCCAGAGCTCTGCCATAGGTGGATGTTCCATGGGCGGTGGCCGTCCCTTAAGAAGGCCTCGACCGCGTCGTGCTCCTCCATTGCTCCCGGGTGACCCCTGTAGGTCATCACGGAGAGAGCGCCCTTAGGAGACAATGCTTTGGTGGCAGCATTCAGCGCGGCAACAGTGGTGACCGTCTCCGTTTTCAGGGTATGGTCTCCCCCCGGAAGATACCCCAGGTTGAAGCATACCAGCGAGAGCTGGCCGATGGCACTGGCCGGAAGATGCTCCAGCAAGTGGGAATGGCTGGCCTGAATGAGCGTGACGCGTTCGGCGACTCCCATTGCCTGAAGCGCGGAATGCGTCTTTTTCAAGGCCATGGCTTGGATATCGAAGGCGAAAACATGCCCATCTGGGCCAACGAGCTCGGCGAGTCGGCTGGTGTCGTGTCCGTTCCCGGCGGTCGCATCAAGCACTCTGTCCCCCGGACGGACCCAGCGCGGCCATGCCATGGCCGCCACCTCGGTCAGCGGAAGACGCGGGGAGACGGCTTCCATTTTCGGACGATTTGATCCCTTTGAGGCATCATCGGAAAAGAGACTCATGGTTTAGTGCAAGCGGGCAAAAGTGGGGCAAAAGTGGGGACAAGCACCTGTT
>JBEAQI010000250.1:0-9288 GCA_041163965.1 Verrucomicrobiota bacterium
ATCGCCCACTGCCGCATCCGCTGGCAAGGTCACCGTCACATCGATCGCTCCGGACAACTCCACACCGCTGATGATGGCGTCATTGTTGGCATCTTCGGTGATCACCACCACTGGCGCCGCAGGGCCGCTGAGATCCAAGGTCGCGCTATCGCTGCCATTGGCCCCCTGATTGCCGACCGCATCGGTCACGTACGCCGTCACCGTAATGGCATTGCCATCGCCGGGCGATGCAAAGGTCGTTGCCACGCTGCCAGCCGTAATCTGGCCGCTCGTCAACGTAAAGGTCTGGGGAACACTGCCGTTGGTGACAGTCAAGACATCGCCCACTGCCGCATCCGCTGGCAAGGTCACCGTCACATCGATCGCTCCGGACAACTCCACACCGCTGATGATGGCGTCATTGTTGGCATCTTCGGTGATCACCACCACCGGTGCCGCGGGCCCACTTGTATCTATCGTGAAGGTATTGGAACTGCTCGCAACTGCAGCCATGGTAAAGCCTTGATCCCCTCCGGTTGCGGTCCCGGTTGCCGATACAGTCAGGGAGGTCAACGCATCCGAAAATCGCAGGATACCACTGGCAAAGGTAACGCTGCTTGTGTCCAAAACGGTTCCGCTCGCTGTGACTCCGTTGAAGCTGGAAGCGAAGACAAAATCCTCCGCAAAATCATAGCTTGAGTAACCATTCCCACCTAGCTGACCTCCGCGGAAATAGTAGAGATACAATTCCAGTCCCGTCACACCGCCGCCAAAGGTAATCGTGAAAGAACTGGCGGTGTTAGCATCGTACACCCGACCAACCACAGAAGCGAGACTGTTCCACTCGGAACCGCTGAGATTTAAATTTTGGATAGGAGTGCCGAAGAGTGGACTTGATAAGCCTGACACAGAAAAGGGAACCCCGCCAATATGACCGGAATTGTCATCGTTGAATGATGCAAATGCTCCCGTGAGCGTGATATAGTACTCACCATCTGCGAGGACGTTGGTTCCAAAATCAACGGTGTAGGTACCTGCGGTTTCGGAAACCGTGTAGTTGCTTACTGGAATCAAAGTCCCATCCAAATTAAAAACCTTGAGTGTCTCTCCAGGATTCCCTGTGACGGTTAGCACCTGAGTATTATCATCTGAATACAAGTCGCTCGCGTCGTTGTCTGCGGGCGATTCTGTAACATTGGTAATCACCGGCGTCACCGACGTTGCCGTGTAAATCTGAAAACTGTTCGACGACGGGCTCTCGTTGCCAGCGGCATCCGTCAGGGTCACGTAATACTCGCCATCGGCCAACACGTTGGGCCCGAAGTCCACCGTATAGGTCCCGCCAATTTCCGTCACGGTGTAATTCGCCGTCGGAATTAGACTGCCACCGCTGGTGTACACCTTCAGCGTCGCCCCACTCTCTCCCGTCACCGTCAGCACCTGCGTGTTGTCATCCGATAGCAAATCGTTCGGCGCCGGATCATTCCCCGTCTCCGTCACATTCGTGATCACCGGCGCAGGGGGCGGAGTCGTGTCAGCAGAGTCATCGTCAATGATTGTGATCGTTCCCTCATTGTCGATGATTGAGGCACCAACACTGTCTGAGAGAATCACCATAAACGTCTCCCCGGGCTCAACATCCGTGTCATTCGTGATGGAGACAGTAACGGTCTGCGACGTCTGGCCTGCAGAGAACGTCACCAGTTGGTTCACCAATGCTGAGTAATCTTGGCCAGCAGTGGCCGTTCCGTCTTGGGTGCTCGCATAAACCGACACCGAGACCGTGGAGGCCACGCTTAGCGTTACGGCCACTGTCACCGCTCCATCGCCTTCGCCCACGGTCACGGTTCCGATAGATAGTTTAGGGATAGAGCCCAGCGCGTCATTCAACGCGTCCAAGAGGCCTTGGTCTGCAGCGTTTCCGGAAACTGTGTTTGCCCCGTCTATGTCCGGATCGGAATCATTCCGCGTCAATCCTATGTATTTGGTGCCGTCAATCGCATAGCTCCCAGTGGTGGTGGAAAGCGTGTAAAGAGTCGGACCAGGTTGAAAAACGATTGTATGGGGATCGTTCCCGCTAGGCGAGCGCCATTTGACGAACCCACCTATTACGTACTCGGTGCCTGCGCTATCGGTAATCAAAACATTTCCGATAATGTCATTTCCTTGAGCCTCAAAGATTGGGCTCCCTAAGGCGTCAGTCGCGCTGCTGTCTTGGGAAAACTGAATGTTTGTCCAACCTAAACTGTTCCCTGCATTGAGTCGAATAACATTAGTGGAAGAATTATTCCCTGAATTCAGGCCAACAAACCCATCGTCAAAGGGAAGTGAGACAAGCGCCAAGGCCCCTTCATATTGCCGCAGACGCTCGGTCTCAAATGGCATCCGTCCAGCATAACGCTCACCGCCGGCGGTCTGCAGTTCCCACGCGGAAAAAGCGCTCTCTCCGCCACGCAATTCAACCTCGGTCGCATACACACGCGCCCCGCTGGCCCGCTCAATCTCCTCCAGGCCTTCCCGGTCGAGACCAAAGTAACAGCTCCAGATCACAACCTCGCGGAGCCCTTTAAAGCCCGCTCCTCGCAGCCATAAGGCCAGCTCCTCAGCCTCAACGATCCGGCCGCCCAACCAAAGCGCTCCCGCATCCCCATGGCCCACTATGTGCAATCGCTCGGGATACTCACTCAACAAGCCGAGCTGATCCTCCCTCAACGCTTCCAACCCGCTCTCCCAATCCACCAACGGTTGCACCTCCGACGACGCCAACACCATTTCGGATGCGTCCAACGCCGCCCCCATCGAAAAAATCATCCCCAAACACCGCAAACCCAAAAAAAGAAGTCGTTTCATTTACTCTACTTGTTTAATAAAATTAAATCGGTGACAGAATAAAACGATCTGATAGTCAAGGCATTACGAAATACAAGCAGAAGAAAAGCGTGTATTGATTTACACTTAATATGTCCCATTAAAGGAGTATAGGAGCTGGCTCCTTTGGGCAATATCAGGGCATTGAAAAGAGGCGCTTTCCCTATGCTTAACACGTTGCTCCGGCAAACGGTCAAACTAGCACTTCCACAATCCACTCATGATCAAAAGGATAAAAGAAGACGAATTGGGTCCTATTTGCAGCGAGTGCCTGAACTCCATCAGGCAAACCACAGTTAAAAGTTTGGTTATTTGATATTATTTTAAGTAAAAAATACCATCCTGCCCAGAGATTCCCAAAAAAGAGAGACGATGCTCAGATTCGTGGGCCTCGACCAACCCCCTTCGACTGGTCTCAGGAATCGAGTTGACGAGCCTGATTTGACCACGAATCGCGGAGACCGACCGTGCGGTTAATGACGAGCCGATCGGGGCTCGAATCAGGGTCGACAGAAAAATATCCCAGCCGCTCAAACTGAAACTGTTGGCCGGGCAAGGCATCGCTCAGCGCCGGCTCACCAAAGGCGGCTTTCACCTCAAGCGAGTCAGTGGCGAGCAAGTCCAGGAAGGTCTTTCCCTCTGGGACATCATCGGGATCTTCCACGCTGAAGAGGGTTCCGTATAGTCTTGCCTCGAAAGGCGTGTTACGCGTCGCACTGACCCAGTGAATAGTTCCCTTTACTTTACGGCCATCGGGGGTACTCCCACCGCGGGATTCGGGATCCATCTCGGCATGGATTTCCAAAATCTCGCCCGCATCGTCACGCACCACCGCCGTACAGGTAATATAGCAGGCGTAGCGCAGGCGCACTTCCGCACCAGGGGCCAGACGGAAATACTTCTTGGGAGGATTTTCCATGAAATCGGATCGCTCGATATAAATCTCTCTGGTCAAGACCACCTCGCGGGTCCCCATCCCCTCGTGGGCGGGATGGTTGGGCCCGACATAGATTTCTTCGGCATCGACAGGAAGATTGGTAATGACCACTTTCAGCGGATCGAGGACGGCCATGCGCCGCAAAGCCTTTTCCTCGAGATCCTGCCGGAGGCAAAATTCGAGAAGGGCGAGGTCAATGGTCTTGTTGCGCTTGGCCACCCCGACGCGCCGGACAAACTCACGGATGGCCTCCGGCGTGTAGCCACGGCGGCGGATACCGCTGATGGTGGGCATGCGAGGGTCATCCCACCCGCGCACATGCTCCTCCTTGACCAATTGAAGGAGTTTCCGCTTGGAGGTCACGGTGTGGGTCAGGTTGAGGCGGGCAAACTCGATCTGCCTTGGCCGATGCGGGACAGGCAGGTTGTCCAGGAACCAGTTGTACAGGGGTCGGTGATCCTCGAACTCGAGGGTACAGATGCTGTGCGTGATGCCTTCAATGGCATCGCTCTGCCCATGGGCAAAGTCGTACATCGGATAAATACACCACGCATTCCCGGTCCGATGATGAGGAACATGGGCGATGCGGTACAGCACCGGATCGCGCAGGTTCAGGTTCGGACTGGCCATATCGATCTTGGCCCGCAGGACCTTCGCCCCATCCGGATGGTTGCCCGCCCGCATCTCTTCAAAAAGACGCAAGTTCTCCTCGGGAGAACGATCCCGGCAGGGGCTCGCTTCCCCCGGTCGCGTCAGCGTCCCACGCAGCCGGCTGATCTCCTCCGCGGTGGCGTCATCGACATAGGCCTTTCCAGCACGAATGAGATCACAGGCCCACTCGTACAACTGCCCGAAGTAATCAGAGGCAAAGTACAAATGCTCTCCCCAATCCGCCCCAAGCCAGCGGACGTCCGCCTCAATCGACTCCACATACTCGGTCTCCTCCTTCGCCGGATTGGTATCGTCAAAACGGAGATGGAAGCGCCCCCCATAGGCCCGCGCCAAGCCATGATTCAAACAAATCGACATGGCGTGCCCGACATGAAGGTAGCCGTTTGGTTCCGGAGGAAACCGCGTCACAATCGATTGATGCCCTCCCTCCGCGAGATCGGCATCGATGATTTCCTCAATAAAATTGCGCGAGGGACCCTCGCCTTCTGTCTTTTCGCTTACCATAAACGCGGCAAGACTCTTGCCGTCGCCTGACAATTTGCAATTCTCTTTGTCTTGATCCATTCTCCCTCGCCATGACGACACCACGTCCCAGAAATTTTGCCAGCGACAACAACGCGCCCATCTGCCCGGAGGCATGGCAGGCGATGCAGGAGGCAAACGTCGAGCACGTCGGCGCCTACGGCACCGACACATGGACGGAAAAGGCCTGCGCCGCGATGCGCGAGCTCTTCGAAACGGATTGCGAAATCTTTTTTGTCTTTAACGGGACCGCGGCCAACTCGCTCGCTCTCGCCAGCATGTGTCGCAGCTATCACAGCGTCATCGCCCATGAGCTGGCCCACATCGAAACGGATGAATGCGGTGCCCCGGAGTTCTACTCGGGGGGCTCCAAACTGCTCCTCGTCAATGATGCCAATGGCAAAATCACCCCGGACAGTGTCGAAAAAATGGTCCATCGCCGCAAGGACCTCCACTTTCCCAAGCCCAAAGTGGTCAGCATCACCCAATCCACGGAAGTAGGCACTGTCTATACACCGGAAGAATTGCGCCTCCTTGGCGCCATCACGCATGGCCTCGGCCTGCACCTGCATATGGATGGGGCCCGCTTCGCCAATGCTCTCGCTCACTTAGATTGCGCCCCCAAAGAAATCACTTGGCGTGCAGGGGTCGATGTGCTCTGCCTCGGCGGCACCAAAATCGGCCTCGCCGTCGGCGAAGCGGTCGTCTTTTTCAACCAGGAACTGGCCCGCGAATTCGAATACCGCTGTAAACAGGCTGGTCAGCTCTGCTCCAAAATGCGCTTTCTCAGCGCTCCTTGGGTCGGCATTCTGGAGGATAATGCATGGCTGCGTCATGCCGCGCATGCCAACCGCTGTGCCACCCGGCTCTGCGAGGGCCTTGCCGCCATTGACCCGTCTCTGGTCCTCTACCCCTGTGAGGCCAATGCGGTCTTCGCCCAATTCCCTGACCCCCTTATCTCCGGCCTCTATGCCAAAGGCTGGAAATTCTACGACTTCATCGGCGCCGGTGGCTCCCGCCTCATGTGCTCGTGGGATACCCGCCTTGAAGATGTCGACGCCTTTCTGGAAGACCTGAAGTCACTCCAAGCCTCCCCACAGGAACTGGCCAAGTACGCCAAAATCAAAATTGAGAAACATTAATGGTCCCTCCAAGCAACTCCGCTGCAAGTCCTTTCACTTTAACCGCATTTTGGGATTGCATCCGCCCTCTCCGCCCATTGATGCTTTTTAATCCTTTCCGGGATTCCCGGGCGCGTAGCTCAGTTGGTTAGAGCGCCATCTTCACACGGTGGAGGTCCGCAGTTCGAATCTGCGCGCGCCCACCATCATGCCTCACCGGCGAAAGCGAACCTCAAAGACGTACCGCTGGCCAGGTTGCAGACGGACCGGCCCAAGATCGGCCTCCACCTCATCGTTGAGCCAGAAAGCCGCCCCAAATCCTTCGCCGACGCCACTGAGTTCGAAGAAAAATTCTCCTATGCCGACCACATCCAACCGCTGACCAGCCTCCCAGCTGAGATGTGGCTCATCACCACGAATGTACAACCGGTTTTGAATCCCCACCATCGACTTGACCCGAATCTGCACCTGATCGGACCGCAGCGCCGGTGGGGACTGCTCTCCTGGCTCCTCAAATCCCATTTCAAACTGGTTCTCCAGCACCGCCTCTGCGTCCTCCCTGCCAGTCCTCTTTCCACGCTTTCTGGCGACCACCGGACGCGTGACCGCCTCATCAAGGGCGGCCACCTCAGGCGCTTGGCCCCCCGCCTCAGCGGGAACCGTCGCCGCCAAATGATCCGATTCCGGAACTGGAAGAGAGGCCTGATCGAGGTTGTCATCCACTTCCCATGGGTCCTCCAAGGGGGAGGCTTTTTCAGATTCGTTCCCGACCACCGCCAAGAGATCGGCCGCCTCGGTCTCTGAGGATAAAACGACTAAAGCAGAATCTTCCACCACATCATCGTCGATCGGATCTTCCTCCCGAATGACCTCCCCTTCTTCTTCCAATCCACGGGTCGATCCCTCCGCCACAGTTGCATTTAGGCCTTGAGAAATCCGGTCCGCAGGCTCCTCGCCAACTTCTTTGGAAGCTTCCACCGAAAGCGTAGGGGACCCACCCTCGACGGCTTCAAGCGGGGAGATTTTTCCTGAGCCAAGGTGCAACAACAGGCCATCCATGCTGTGTTCCACGGCCTCTATCGACTCCTGAAGCAAGTCCAGCCGCTCCCCGATGCCTGCCGCCTCCTCCTCGGGGTCGCACACCGGTTCAGCCTCCTCCAAGCGCTGATCAATAGCCTCAAGGCGAGCGTGGACAGCCTCCATTGACGCACCAAGCGCCTGAAGTTTCCGCTGGACCTCATCATCGCCTCCCCGGCTCGCCTCGACCGCTTCCACGCGCTGCAGCAAATCCGTTACCAAGGACAAATCGACCGCCGCCATAGCAGCGGTCAACTCCTCTTGGGCGGACTGAATATGGAGGAGCTTTTCCGGCAACTGCCGCGCCAGCAGCAAGCTCTTGGCGATGCTTCCCTCGGCCTCCCCAAGGCGGCTCAGCACAACCTCGGACCGGCGCAGCGCCTCGCGCACGCTCACCGATGCCTGGGCCTGCTCGGCAACCGTCGCCGTCCGCTGCCCGTACAAGAACAAGTAGTAGGTCCCAATGGGCAAGGCATTCCCGCTGAGAATACAGGCCGCCACCGTCACCAACAGGCCGATCGACAAGGGTTCCGCATGCGTAAAGGCGAGAAAAAATCCAAGCCCCGTCAGAACAAGATTCCCCAGCCAACTCGTGGCGAAAACAAGCGTGAAAACGGAGGGCGAAAGCTTCATGCCGACAATCGTCGTAGCATTCAAGTGGCCAACGCTTTCGTCAACAAGAAAGCCCCTCCGCCGTCGTGGCCGCACTCCCATGGAAAACTCATCCTCTGCTCCGCCAGCGTCCAATCGGAAAAGCGCTTGCAAAAGGCCTCCACCACTGACGTGTTCTCTTCAGGCTCAATGCTGCAGGTACTGTAAACCAGCCTTCCGCCAGGACGAACCCATTCGGCGGCCATGGCCAACAAGCGGGCCTGCTCTTCTGATACCGCCGCGATGGCTGCCGCACTCAGGCGGAATTTCACATCGGGACGCTTCTGCATGACGCCCGTGTTGCTGCAGGGAACATCCAGCAAAACAGCGTCCACCGAGCCTTTGACCACCCCCTCCGCTCTCAAAGGGGCCTGCATCGTCTCAACACGCGCCGCCACCGGCGTCACATTCGGCAAACGCCACCCGCTAAGGTTCGACACCAAACGCTCCATGCGCGGCCCCTCCACATCTACCGCCAAAATCCGCCCCGTTCCGGCCATGGCTCGCGAAAGGAGACGAGTCTTTCCGCCCGGAGCGGCACACAGATCGAGAATCGTCTCCCCCGCACCAGGGCGCAGCAACTGCACTGGCAACCGCGCGAACGGATCCTGCACATAGAGTTCCCCGGACGCCAAAGCGGCTTCGAATTCATTCAAGCGGCAGCTTCCAAGCCAAAAGTAGTCCGGCCATGGCGTCTTCTCCACCCCCGCGGGAGCCTCCCCGGCGTTGATGGTCAAACGGGGCCGGGATTGGTTCCACCGCAGCAAACGGTGGGTCGCCTCCTCCCCAAAAGCCGTCTGCCAACGGCTCACCAGCCATTCGGGATGGCTCGCCAAAAGGTCATCAAGAGGCAACTGGAATGGGATCAGGGCACGCCGTAGAACCGCGTTCAAAAACCCAAGCTCCGCCGGACTCATGCCCAGAAACCGGCCCACTTCCACCGCATGGTGAATGATTTGGGGAACCTCCGCCTCTCCAGCCTCAATCCGCTCCGCCATTGCCAGACGCAACAAATTCAGGGCGGCCGCCCGGGGCCGTTTTCGGCAGGTTTCCGCGAGACAGGCATCAATCAACAGGCGATGACGAAAGACGGCCATCACCAACCATCGCCCCACCCCCAGCCCCGAACCATCCAGCAACTGATCGAGGTGTCCCTCCCCACGATCATACCGCGCCAGCAACCGGGCCGCCGCCACCCATGCCTTCATGGCCTCACGCTTTTCCTTCTTTGCTGGCATTCTTTTCCTTCGCTGGCCGTTCTCTTAAACTTATAGGTTGCAACGTTCTGACTTTTGCCAAGCAATGCTTTTAGACAATCGAATACAGATTAAGTTATGAATAAGGAAGCGATCGATTTACTGATCCAGAAAAGCCCCAACTTGAAAAAGTACCGGCAAAAACTGGAGGCCATGCAGCCCGGCGCCTATTGCGTCCACCGAGCCTGGGGCCTCGGCCAAATCA
>JBEAQI010000251.1:0-2603 GCA_041163965.1 Verrucomicrobiota bacterium
GCCGCCGGTGAGGCCGATCCGGAATTGTCGCGCTATTCGGCCCATTCCGTGGGCGTCCCGGGCACCGTGGCCGGGCTCCTTGAGGCGCATACGCGATATGGCAGCCTGCCGCTCTACCGCCTCCTATCGCCTGCTGTCACATTGGCGAGGGAGGGTTTCCCTGTCACCCCCGCCCTCGCCCGCGGGCTTCGAATCATGGAGGAATCAGGCCGTTTCAACGCTGCCGCCCGGAGCATCTTTTTTGACGCGGAAGGCCGCGCCCTTGAAGCTGGGGCCATCTTGCGCCAGCCAGATCTTGCGGACAGCCTTGATCGGATTCGCGAGCTCGGCAAAGCAGGCTTCTACAAGGGCCGGACCGCGGAACGGATCATCGCCACGTTGCAGGCTGGGGAAGGTGGCATGACCCTCGAGGATTTGATGCAATACGAGCCGGTGTGGCGGAAACCAGTCTCCGGCCAATTCCGGGGATATGAGGTCCTGTCCATGCCCCCACCGAGTTCAGGCGGGGTTCATCTAGTCCAGATGTTGCAGATGCTGGAGCCTTTCCCGCTGGCCGATTGGGGGCACAATTCGGCGCGAACGGTTCACCTCCTCACCGAGGTCATGAAGCGGGCCTATGCGGACCGCAGCGAGTATCTGGGTGACCCGGACTTTGTCGATGTGCCGCAGCAGGCCCTGCTCTCCACCAGCTACCGCGATCTGCTCATCAGCCAGCTGCGGTTGGATGGCCCGACGCCCTCCGCTGCCATCCGGCCGGGCGACCTACCGCCACCGGAAAGTCCGCAAACCACCCACTTCTCCATCATCGACGGGCAGGGCAACGCGGTCTCCAACACCTACACCCTGAACTTCACCTTCGGATCGGGCATCATGGCCGAGGGAACCGGAATCCTGCTCAATAATGAAATGGATGATTTCTCCGCCAAACCGGGCGTTCCCAATGCCTTCGGACTGCTCGGCGGTGAGGCCAACGCGGTCGCTCCGCGCAAGCGGATGCTCAGTTCAATGAGCCCCACCATCATTCTCAAGGATGGACAGGTCCGCATCGTGACCGGCAGCCCCGGCGGCTCCCGCATCATCAACACCGTCCTCCAGGTTGCCCTCAATGTCATGGAATTCGGGCTGAACGCTGCCGAGGCCGTCAATGCTCCGCGCTTTCACCACCAGTGGTGGCCGGATGTTCTCTCTATGGAGCGGGGCTTTCCCACCGATACCCGCCGCCTCCTACTGGAGATGGGCCATGCCATCGAAACCGACCGTACCATCGGCACCGCCCAGACCATTCTCCGCGATGATGACGGCCGGCTCTCAGGCGCTGCCGATCCAAGAGCCATCGACGGCGCAGCACTGGCCTTCTAAATTTTTCATGCTGGCGCGAATACGGGGGCGCATCCGCTCGTACTCTCATTGAACCCTCAAAAAGAAAGGTAAGACGCATGAAAAAGTTATTGTCCGTTGCCCTTGTTGCCGCCACTTCCCTCAGCCTGCCCACCAGTCCGCTGACCGCTGGTGACGATGAGGCCATCGCCGCCATCGGCGGATTTGTGGTGGGCCTGATCACCGGTTCCATTGTAGAGCGGGATACCCACACCGTTTACCGCAACGACTACCGCGCCCCGACGCATTACCGGGATTACCATGGCTCCTCCCACAACGTCACCGTCCGGCATTACACCTCTGATTCCCGCTACGGGCACCGGGATTATCGGGAACCAACCGGTCGCTGGGAAACCCGGCGCATCAAGAAGTGGGTCCCGGGATGGTGGGAAGTCTCCTACAATCACTGCGGGGATCGCATCAAAGTCTGGAGAGAGGGCCACTATCGCTGGGAAACAGAACGGGTCTGGGTCTCCTTCTGTGATTCGGATTATCGCCACCGCCGCTAACACGCATTTCAGGGACGGGTCTCGACGACCCGTCCTTTTTTTGCATTCATTCATCATCATGCTCGATCTAAAGCAACAGGAACAATTGAGCGCCTTCATCGACGGGGAACTCTCCGCCGCGGAAGCGGAGGCGGTCAAACGCCTGATCGGTTCCAATCTCGAGGCGCAACGTCACCTCGAGGCACTGGAGCACTCGCGAGCCCTTCTTGCCAGCGAGGCCTCCCAGCCGCCCCCGACATGGTCCAGCCTTCAGCGGAAATTTGCGCGTCACCATCGGCCCTCCCGCCACTGGGGTCTCGGCCTGCTACTGGCCAGCGGTGCCCTCGGCGCCCTTTTTCTCCTCCCACGCCCTCTCTCGGTCCCCACTACCTCACCGGTTACGGCCTCGCCTACTGTCGATATGGTCGAAACAGACCTGCAGAATTCGATTCCCATCGTTTACCTTGACCAACCCAGCGGGTGGACCGTTATCTGGATCATTGAGGAAGCCACATCCCACGGCGGCTGACACCGCCCCACCCTCACTCTTGCGGCGTTGCGAAGCGGATAAACAACGGGGTGTCTGTCGGAACCCCGTCCAACCCGCAAAGGTGTAACCCTCCGTCAGGGCCCGGCGCGATCCCAGCTACCCGCGCGTTGTCAGCCCTGCCTCAGCACGATGCGGTAGCGGGCCTTGCCCGCGCGCAAATGGTCGAGCGCCTCGTTGACACGGCTGAA
>JBEAQI010000252.1:0-7568 GCA_041163965.1 Verrucomicrobiota bacterium
GAGGATCTCTACCACCGCCTTAACTTGCTTCATCTCACCCTGCCGCCCTTACGGGATTACCCGGAAGACCTGCCGGCCCTCACCGAACACCTCCTCGGAAGCCTCCGGCGACGCTACCGCCTCCCCAAGGCCGGCCTCTCAGCGGCCGGAAAGGCCCGCCTCATCAGCTATCGCTGGCCAGGGAATGTTCGCGAACTGCAGCATGAGCTGGAGCGCCACCTCATTTTTTCTGAGACCGGCCTCCTCGATCTGGAGCTGCTGAACTCGCCTCACCCAGACCCGCGCTCCCACGAGCAGACCCTTCTCAACCCAGAATGGACCTTGCCCGACAAGGGATTCGATTTTGAAAAGGCCCTGCACTCCCTGACCGATACCGTCATTCAGCGCATCCTCAACGAGGAAAATGGCAACGTCTCCGCTGCCGCCCGTCGACTCGGGGTCTCAAGGGACTTCATTCGGTACCGACTGGATCAGAGCACTGGGAAATAATCCCCAATCCGCCCCAGCCCGAGAGACCCAGATGTGGGAGTATTTCCCCACAGGCTGTTGAAGGGTCTCCCGACGCCAACCGGAACTATACCCTAAGTCATTAATAGAGAATGGCTTAATTTCATCGGAATACGATTGGCACAAGGCCTGCAACAAGAGGGCATCTCCATCAAGTTAAATCACCTGAAACGAAAGGAAACCGATTATGAAAGCCTATATTCTCATCTCCAGTGGCCTGCTCCTGACCGTGGTGTCGGCGAGCGCGCAGTTCCAAGGCCCGCCTCCGGGTCCCCCTCCATTCAGGGGTGAGGTGCCGGAAGAAGTTCAGGACCTGCACACGCAAATTGACGCGATCCGCAGCAGCCTGAAAGTCTCGCGTGAAGCCGCCATCGCCGCCCTCGGTGAAGACCCAACGCGGGAGGCAGTCATGGCCGCGGTCGCCGCATGGCACACCGACAACGAGGCTACCCTTGCGGAAATGGAAACCCTCACCGCCCAGTTGCGGACCTTGATTCAGGAAAACCGGCCTGGGGACACCAACCGGCCCGCGATTCCTGAAGAAACGATCCAAGCCCGCGATGAGTTGAAGACACGCCGGGATGCGCTGGCCGATAGCCGTCGGGAGGCCATCCTCGCCCTCGGGGAAAGTCCGACCGATGAAGCGGTCCGCGCCGCCATTGAAGCATGGCGCACCGCCAATGCGGACGAAATCGCCTCCGTCGAAGCGATGGCTGCAGAATTGCGGGACAGCTTCCGTGGCATGCGCCCGGACCGCCCAGGGCCTCATACGGACGCTGGGATGGTAGCCCGCCGCGAGGGATTCAAGGAAAACGCGGAAGCTCTGCGCCAAAATCGCCAGGAGCTGCGCCAGCAAATGCAGGATCCTAGTCTGACACCGGAGGAACGTCGCACCTTGATGCAACAGTTCCGCGATGAACAGAAGGAAGTACTTCAAGCTCGCCGCGAATTGCTCAGGCAAAAACGCAACGCCCAAGCCGGTGCTGGTGGAGATCGCCGTCCGGGAGGTTGAGGTTTCGCTGAGGCCTTCATGGCTTGCCCGAGAGCGGGAGCTTGTCTCCCGCTCTCTTTTTTTCTCCCCTCCACTACCGCTCTCCCATGCGTCTATTCTCCTCCACCAGCGGACGCACCGTCTGCCTGCTTTCATGCCTCCTTCCGGCCCTGGCGTCGGGCCAGGTTGCTGACCTCTCCGACACCGCCGCAAACGCCCCCCAGCCCTCCACGCCGCTCTCTTGGGAAACCCTCGCCGAGGACCTCGACGACTTTCTCGAATGGAGCGAGGATCCTCTCGCGGACTTGGGTTGGGAACCCCCCGCACCCTCCGCGATCAGCCACGGCGGCTCCCTGCGGATCGGTCCGGGCCACTCCGACAATTACCTCAAACGATTCCATCCCACAGCGCAGGATTTCACTTTCATCGAAGGGGATTTGTTTCTCAACGCCTTGCTCCCAGCTTCCTCCCTGACTCTCCTGCTTTTCGGGGAATGGACTGGATACCGCACCAACGGACCCGCGGACGCGGAGTCGCTCGCCTTCGCACTCCTGGAATGGTCCCTGCCTACCCTCTCGGGAAGTCGTGGCCTCCGCCTCTCCAGCTTTTACGGAGACCAGATTTACGATGCCAGCCTTTCCATTCAGGCGCCTCCTCTAGGAACGACCTTCCGACAAGTTCGTCCAGAAATCGCCCTCTTTCTGAAACACGAATTTTCAGACAGGGATGCCATGGAAGTGGCTTTGGCAGTGCGCGGCGCCCGATTTGACGATCCGCAAAACGACCACCAACGCCTGCTTCTGGAGGTGGATTGGACACACACCTTTTCAGTGCGCTGGCGTACCTCAACGCGCTTCACCGCCTACCGGGAAGAGCACCGCCTCGCCACCTCGCGCCAGCGCAACAGCCTTCCCTCTGATCCAGCCTCCAGCCTGCGAATCAATGGGGCAGAATGGGCGCAACAGCTGACCGCACAGCTGCCTTGGGGAAAATCGCTGCACGCCACCCTTGAGGCGGGGACCAATCTGGAATTGGATCCAGTGGGCGAATACGATGACCTGTACCGGGTCTGGACGGGCCTCCAAGTACAATGGAAATGGAAGAAGCTGAGCTTCGAGGCTGCTACCCGCTGGCAGGAAACACGCTATGACAAGCGCCAGATCGCCTTTCTTGATCCGCGCGCGCTCCTTCTGCAGTACCGCTCCGCAGAATGTCGGGCCACCTATGCTCTCTCCCAACAT
Organism: Verrucomicrobiota bacterium; assembly: GCA_041163965.1. Taxonomy (GTDB): domain Bacteria; phylum Verrucomicrobiota; class Verrucomicrobiia; order Opitutales; family Oceanipulchritudinaceae; genus Oceanipulchritudo. The sequence continues at coordinate 2,740 of JBEAQI010000252.1, forward strand.
CTCGCCCTGATTGGCCGCTGGGAGTGGTTGGACTCATATTCGCGGATCGATACGGATCGCTATTCTGAACAACGGGGACAGCTGCTCTTGGAATGGTCCTATTGACGACTCCGAAGGGGTTTGCTAGGACTGTTGCTGCGCGTATGAAACACCCACCCCCCAACCCCCCTTTCGCGAGACTTCTCCTCATTCTCGGACTGGTGGTGGTGCTCATCTTTTCCGCCGCCGTCCTTTTCGGAATGTCCATCGTCCGCTCGGAAGTCCGTCACAAGATGCTCCAACGGGACGCCGCTCTGCTACAGCGGGTGGCTCAATACCTCTACGATTCTCCGGAGGAGTCCGACCTCGCGGACTGGGATATTGTCGACCTTGCCCTCGACTCCAGCGAGATTGATGGCATCGTCGGAGTCCGGGTCTTCCGCCCCCTCGATACCCTTATTGAACAAGTCCCCGACACGCTTTACCCAGTCCGCCTCGCCCCAGAAGACACCCGGCGACTGCAAAATGGCCAACCCGTCATCCGCTACTTTGAGGCCTACTTGCTCGGCGCTCTCTTCATGGACGGAAATGGCGTTCAAGCCTCGGAAGACGCGCCGCTTCTGGAAATTGTCATTCCGCTTGTCAATCGGCGCCATGAACCGGTGGCCTCCATTCAGTACTGGATTGATGGCACCTCCCTGAAGGCCGAATTCGCCCAGATGGACCGCCACCTCCTCCTATGGTCCATCGGCTTCATCTTCGGCGGAGGCAGCATTTTCGGCATTGTCTTCCTCGTCGCACGAAGCCGTCTCACCGCCATGGCCAGCCTCCTCGCCACCCGCAACGTGGCCTTGCAACAAGCTAACCGTGACCTCGCCCTCGCCGCCAAAACCAGCGCCATCGGGGCCGTCGCCAGCCACCTCTTTCACGGTCTCAAAAACCCCCTCGCGGGCTTGAAAGCCTATCTGAAATTGACCCAGGGCGATGCAGAAGCCATGGAGGTCGCCAATCGGATGCAAGGTCTCATCGACGAAACGCTCGCCGTCCTGAAAACGAGCGACGGGGAGGGTAACGGGACCTTCAGCATGGAGGAGGCAATCGGCCATCTGCGCCACAAATTGGATGCCACCGGCAACTCTCCGGTCCTCATCTCCTCAAAAGCGACGGGTCAGCTCAGCGGGTACCGCTTGCAACTGCTTCAACTTATCCTGCGAAACCTCGTCGATAATGCGCTCCAGGCCAAACCGCTCGACAACCGTGTCGAGATTCTATTCGAAACGGTCGAAGACCACCTCGTGGTCACCCTCCGCGACCATGGCCCTGGACTCCCAAAGCACATTCTGCCTCACTTGTTTGAACCGGTCACAAGCGATAAATCCGGCGGAAACGGCATCGGCCTCGCCATCTCCGCCGTCCTCGCCCGGCATCTTCCGGGCTCGCTCACCCTTCTCGACACCTCTCCACAGGGAACCGCGTTTAAAATCCATATTGCCCCATGATACCCACCCATCCCCTTCTCCTCACGCTCGTCGCGCTGCTCACCTGCCTTCCTGCCAGCCTACCAGCAGCCTATGGTGACCTCCGTTGGACCGCCCTGACCGATGGCCCGATCCTCGGGGGCCCGGCCATCGACCAACAGGGCGACGTCTATGTGAGCTCGCAGGATGGGCGGGTCTACGCCTACACCGCTCAGGGCACCCTGAAATGGATATTCCAAGGTCCCACCGATTGGATGGAAAGCGCCCCCACCATCGGTCCCGATGGCACCGTCTACGCCGGATCATGGGATGGCCGCCTCTATGCCATTGATGGCACCAGCGGCTCCTTGAAATGGGCTTTTTCCACTGGCGGCGTTCTGACCGGGTCGCCAGCCGTGGGGGCCGATGGCACCATCTTCATTGGCTCCAATGACAGCTTCCTCTACGCCATCCACTCCGATGGCTCGCAAAAATGGGTCTCGGAGGCCGTTCCGAGCTATGCCCCGATCAGCGGCAGCCCCGCCCTGAACGCCTCCGGCGACGTCATCTACTTCGGCAACGATGATGGGGAATTCTTCGCTCTGGATGCCACCACCGGCAACCTGCTCTGGAGCGTCTCCGTCGCCTCCATCCATCCGCCGGCCAGCGGTACCTCCGTGGCCATAAGCGGCGCCCCCGCCATCGACCAGGATGGCTCCATTTATTTTGCATGCGAAAACAACTACCTCTATGCGCTCTCCTACGACGGAAGCCTGCACTGGACCTTTGCCGCCTCCGAGCCAATCCGCTCCTCTCCCGCCATCGATGGCAATGGCACCATCTTTTTCGCTGCTCAGGACGGCTACCTCTACGCCATCGACAATCTGGGATTCCAGATCAGCGAAACCTATGTGGGAGATGTGTTTTACTGCAGTCCGGCAATTGACGGGAATGGCCATGTCCTCCTTGCCGGCTACGCGGGCTCCGCCACCATCGGCGCCGCCAGCCGCTTCGTCAGCGTTAATCCGGCCGGGGAAATCGCATGGGAATATCTGATCAGCGACTACAATGATGCCTCCCCCAACATCGCCCCGGATGGCTCCATCTATTTTGCCGCGCACGATGGGTCGCTCTATTGCTTTGAAGGGACTGCCCCCCTCATGCCCAACAGCCCATGGCCGCGATTTCAAGCCAACGCGGCCCAATCGGGCTTTGCCAAAGCCAGCTCGCAGGAACCAGCGGAGCCGGCCATCACCGACTTCTTCAGCACCATTACTGAAACCCACCCCGACGGGTGGGTGTTCGTCCCATGGTTTGGTGCTGGATGGCTCATGCCACGTGAACTGCCGTGGGTAGAGCACCTTGAACTGGGATACATTTTCCTTCAGGGGCCCACCGCCGACAGTGTCTGGTTTTACGACCTCCGCCTCAACGACTGGCTCTATGCCAACCAGTTTGCCCCGAATTTTTACTTCCGCGCCACCGCCGCCACGTGGCTCTACCATCTCCAAGGGACCACCGTCTACACCAACCGTTGGTTTTTTAACTACACCTCGATGGAATGGTTCATGGATTGATCGGACCTGCTCCCTGACGGGCGCACCACTAAACAAAAACCCCGCCTTCCGGCGGGGCCTTTGTAACCCTGATGCAAACTGAAAACGCCACCCGTGGGGCAATGTTTTCGATAATCTCTAACTTCGTAACCCAACTAAATTCAGTTGATTGAACCCCACCCGTGGGCGCGGGTTTCACGTCCCGGGAATATTTCTGGACAATTCTATCGGAAAGGCATCCCTTCACACGCTGCCCATGCGATACGCGGTCCTAATTTTCGGGGTCTTCTGTTGCGCCACCTCGGTCATCTTTATCAAGATCAGCACCACCGACCCGGTCGCGCTCTCGGCTTATCGGCTCATTCTGGGTGGGCTCCTCCTCCTTCCATTGGCCCTGCCACCCCGACATGCCGGTCCGCCGCTCCGCGCTCTCCTCGGCCGCACATGGCCCCCCGCCCTGCTGTTGGCCATCCATTTTGTTTCATGGATCATGGGGGCGAGGATGACGCCTTCCGCCAACGCCTCCCTCATCGTCAACATGGTCCCCGTGGTTATGCCTTTTCTCCTTCTGATCGTGGTCCGGGAACACGTCACGCGCTTGGAAGTCATCGGCACCATCATCGCCCTCATCGGCGTGCTTGTCCTGGGATATGACGACCTCAACCTCAGCCGGGAACATGCTCTCGGGGACCTGGTCTGCTTTCTCTCCATGCTCTTCTACGCGGGCTATCTGATCTTTGCCCGCAAAAACAGGGATCTGCCCTCGATCTACCTGTATGCCGTGCCCGTCTATCTTCTGGCGGGGCTGCTCTGCCTCCTGATGGCCGCCCTTGCCCATCTGGCCGGCCGGCCCGTGATGTGGATCGGCCCCGACCTTGTCAATGAATCCATCGCCATCATCGGACTGGCCCTCGTCCCCACCATCCTCGGCCACAGCATCATTAATTGGGCCCTGCAACACATTCGCGGACAGGCCGTCGTGGTCATTAATTTGGCCCAGTTTATCTTTGCCGGCGCCATGGGATTTGTCATCCTGCAGGAAATGCCAAGCCCCCTCTTCTATCTGGCCTCGCTCATCGTCATCGGCGGTGCCCTCATGGTCATCCAGCGTCAGCCATCGTCCTGATCCATCGCCACCCTCATGAAACGGATTGCCTTCCTGCAAGCCCTCCTCCTCTTCCTTCTCCTCGTCGGCTCGTGGGTCCTCTTGGTCAAACGCTTCCGCGAAACGCCCCCAGGCACCCCAGCCATCCCCGCAGTCGAGCCCGCGACAACCACTGAAGCCGAGCCAGCGCCAGCCGTAACAAGAGGGCACAGCCATCCCGCGCCAGCGCCCCAGCCCGCCCTTCCGGAGGACTGGCAGGCCATCCTCGATGAGCTCGATAAGGCACGTTCGCCAGATGAAATGCGGCTCTTTCTCGCCGCCTTGCGGGAATCCGTCTTCTCGCTCCCGCCCGCCGATGCCATCGCCTCGCTGACCAGCTTTCTTGCCTCGGGAGCCGACTTGAAGACGGGCCTCGCCTTTCAGCCGGACACCGAGGGCCGCCTCCGCGGCGCGGCCTCTCTGCGCGCTCTCGTTCTGGATTGGTTGCATGCGCTGGATCCAATCCTCGCGGGCCAATTGGCGCGAGCGGAACTGACCCAACAGGGCACCGGACTGAACCCGGACGTTTTCGTCATTCACCTCCGCAATGCCGCCACCGACCCCACCCAATCCGCGGAAAGCGTGACGGCTCTGCTCTCCCTTCAAATGGAAGCGCTCCTGCAAAACAGGGTATGGATGGAATCGCCCACCAGCGCCATCGCCGAGTCCATGGACATCCTGCTCCACCTGGGA
>JBEAQI010000253.1:0-6080 GCA_041163965.1 Verrucomicrobiota bacterium
CCACCCGGGCATGCCCGAGGGCCTCGTCGGTCTGCGGCATAAAACCGTCGTCAGCCGCCACCACCAACACCGCGATGTCCGTCGTTCTCGCCCCACGTGCCCGCATATTGCTGAAGGCAGCATGGCCCGGGGTGTCAATGAACGTGATCGGCTTTTGCTCGTGCACAATCTGGTAAGCGCCAATGTGCTGGGTGATCCCACCAGCCTCTGTCGCCACTACATTGGCTTTCCGAATGGTGTCCAAAAGGGTCGTTTTCCCGTGATCCACATGCCCAAGGATACAGACCACCGGGGGTCGCAACACCATCTCGCGCTTGACCTCGACCTTGACTTCCTTCTTCGCCTCCGCGGCTGCTTGACCCTGCCCCTCGCCTCGGTGGCGAACCTCCAGCGCAAATCCGTGGGCCCGGGCCAAACGCTCCGCGATCTCCTCCTCGATAGAGGAATTCATGGAGGCAAAAATGCTCATCTCCATCAGCTCGGAGATCAGTTGAAAAGGCTTGCGCCCGATTTGCCGGGCAAAATCACGGACCACGATGGGCGATCGCACCTGTAGGGGTCGCAATTCCAAGGCCGGTTTCTCAATGTCACTTCCTTCAACTGGCACCTCGACCGGTTGGGGTGGCACACTCTTGGGCGGCCCCATGGCCCGCGGGGGAGCAATTGCCGGCGGGACCTTCGCCACCGGAGGCTTCACCGGCGGTGGTCCAACCGGGGCCGGAGCGGACGGAATGGACGGAGCCGACGGGGCTACACTTGGGACCTCGGCATTCTTTTCCTCAACCGCGGTAGGCAAGTCCGCTCGGACCACAGGGGCTGACGGGGCAACTCGGGACACCGCGGGGGCACCGCTCGGTACGCCTGGAACAATCCGTCGGGTGATGATGGGAGCCTTTGGCAAAGGGGGCGGTGGCTTCGCTCCGCCGACCGCTATCGGCGCCCGAGGAACCGGCAACGCGGCCACCCGCTTCGCTTCTTCCTCAGCCTCGCGCTCCCGACGCTCCCGCTCGACATCCTCCTTGGACCGAACAATGGCACCGGAAGGCGGTCGCACAACTGGAGCCGGAGACGCCACCTGCGCCACCGGTTCACCTTCCGGTGATGATCCCGAGGATGCCTTGGCTTGAGGTCCGAATTCTTCGCGAATACTGTCCGCAGAGATATTGTCGATGGTACTGGAGGCACTTTTGACCTCGTGCCCTCGCTGCTGGAGAAGCTCGATTAGCTCGGCATTCTCCATGTCGATTTCCTTGGAAAGCTGATAAACTCGAACACTCATAATTTTCTCACTCCTGAACCTGACAGACCCCGCTCAACCCATTGGGGTCAAGCCTCTGCAGCTCCACTTGCAACGTTGCGGTGGCGGCTCACCAGTAGGACCACCTGCTCCGCATCCTGCTCGGAGAATCCGAGCTTCTCAAGATCTTTTGCCTCCACGCCCTCAAACGCCTCAGGACTGACCAGACCGTGCTGGACCAAAAAGGCCGCCAGTTCGTCTGAAATCCCCACTACTCCTTCCCAGCCCTTGATAGCCTCCCGCATCTTGTCGCCAAACCCGACTTTTACCTGCTGCTGCTTGGCAATGTCTAGCTTCCATCCCAACAACCGCGAGGTCAACCGGGCATTTTGCCCGCGACGCCCAATCGCGATACTCAGATTCTCCTCGCTGACTTCAAAATAAATGCGGTGGTGCAATTCGTCCACACTAATGTTGAGCGGCTCCGCCGGTTTGATAGCCTCGTGAAGCAACTCGAGCGGGTCGGCGCTGTACTTGACGATGTCAATCTTCTCTCCGCCCAGCTCCCGGACGATACTTTTTACGCGGGCCCCACGCGCCCCCACACACGCCCCAACCGGATCCACCTTGGGGTCTTTGCTCGAAACGGCTATTTTGGTCCTATACCCCGGTTCGCGGGCAATCGCCTCAATCACCACCGTGCCATCCTGAATCTCTGCCACCTCCAATTCAAACAAGCGGCGCACAAACCGGACACTGGCCCGTGACAAAATCAACTCGGGCCCGCGACCAGTCGGCTCGATGTTCAACAGGAGGCATCGCATCCGCTCCCCCGGCGAATAGTCCTCGCCAGGAACCCGCTCGCGGGGAGGCAATATAGCTTCCGCCTTGCCCAAATCGACAATCAAATCCCCTCTATCACGCCGACGCACCACCCCCGTTACGATGTCCCCGACATTGTCTTTGTAGTCATCGTAAATCCGTTCTTTCTCAAATTGACGAAGCCGCTGCATGATCGTTTGCCGCGCCGTCTGAGCCGCGATCCGACCGAGATGCTCCGGGTCCACTTCGCGCTCAATGAAGAGGCCGATCTCCGCCTCCGGGGACAATTGACGCGCCTTCTCGATATGGATCTGCGTCAGCGGATCGCTCACCGAGTCAACCACTTCCAAAATCGCCCATGCTTTCAACTGCCCGTTCCGCGGATTGATTTCGATCCGAAGTTCCTGCCCGGCATTGACCCCTCGGGCCGCCGCGGTGCGTATGGCGTTGGAGATCGCGGAAATCATTTCATCCCGCGGAATCCCCTTCTCTTTTTCCATATATTCAAGGACGGATAGGATTTCCTGGCTCATTTTGGTGTGTGATCGGTTAAAAGAATAGGGTGACAAAAAAGAGCGGGCCGAAACCCACTCTCCCGCGTCGAAAGATTTATTTGGAAGAGATTTGGCGGCCAAGCAGCGCTTGTCAAGCCCCCCTTCCCCCCTACCCCCTGCTAAGCCCGCTCCTCGCCACTACCGACCGCTGTTGCCACCAAGCGGATGCCCTCCTCCAAACTGAAAAGGCAAAAGAAAGAGCCGCTCAACGGCATCGCAAGATAGAGAAACCCAACCCGCAACCCAAGGGTCGGACTGAGTTGTCCTTGTGAAAGGGTCTCCGTCACCAATACCCATCCCCCCATCACAAGCACCACCCCCGAAAAGGCGAAAACCACCACCTGCACAGCGACCTCCGCGATCAGCCGTGCCGACGGGTGCAGTTTGGTCATTAGGTAATCAACCCCGAGGTGCCCCTTATCCTGGTAAATCAGCGCTGCTCCCAGCATCGACACCCAGATCAATAAATAAATCGCTGCCTCCTCCGTCCAAGCTGCCTGCCTGCCAAGTACAAAGCGCGTAAACACTCCCCACAGGACGGTTATGATCAAAAATCCGAACGCCAAGACCACGAAACTCTCCAACGCCCGGACCAATGTGCCACGCACCCATATCAAGGCCTTCATTCTGATCTCTCCAATCGTGCAATTCGCTCCATCAAATCCCCCACCGTCGTGCCCATGAATCCATCAACCATCGGCTGAACAGCTTTTTGAAAGGGGGCCTTGTCGGGATAATAAATCGAGACGCCCTCCGCCCGCAAATTATCAAGGCAGCTCGCGACATACTCGTCCCAGATCTGGCGCTGGTAAGGAACGGATTCGAGCGCCGCCTCTACCAACCAACCCTGGACCTCCTCGCTCAAACCACCCCAGATACGCTCGCTGAATATCAACACATCGGGAATACGGGTGTGCTCATCCAGACTGTAGTGGCGGGCCACTTCCCAGTGCCGACTGTCATACAAACTGGGGGGATTGTTCTCCGCTCCGTCCACCATGCCCTGTTGCAGGGCGGTGTAAAGTTCCCCAAATGGAATCGCCGCCGCCGCCCCTCCCATGGTCTCAATCATCGCGATCGCCGTCGCGCTCCGCATCGTCCGGATTTTTATCCCCGCCAGGTCCGAGGGGGCCAGAATGGGTCTCTCGGCCGTGTAAAAACTGCGCGCCCCGGACGCATAGTAGCACAACCCGCGGATTCCTCGTTGGGTCGCCCCCACAAGGAGTTCCTCCCCAATCGGGCTTTCCAGAACATCCCAGAAATGTTCCGCGTCCCTGAAAAGGTAGGGCACGCCAAAAACCGCCATCTCAGGGACAAAGCCCTCCATCGCCGCCGCAGACGTCTTTACAATCGCCAAGGCCCCGCGCTGCAACTGCTCGATCGCCTCCGTCTCCGACCCCAACTGCCCACTCGGAAAAATCTGCACCTCCACCGTGCCTCCCGACTTCTCCTTCACCAACTCCGCAAATCTCACCATCCCAAGGTGCACAGGAGCACTGGGAGGCAGGGAATGCGCCAGCTTGAACACCTGGCGAGCCTCGGCAGCCTCTTTGCCACCGCGAGTCAGCAGGGAAAAAAGAACCGTCGCTCCTAACAGGCCTAGGAGAAATCCTACAATAAAAAGGGATCCGGATTTTGAAAACATGTCTCGTTCGTTCAGGGTTTGGTGAGCTGAGTGATAAAATTTGGTAACCATAAGGAAATCGCAGGTACATACGTGATCAGCATTAACCCAATGAACATCGCGATGAACAGTGGAATCAATGGCCGGACAACCTTGGATAGCGAAATCTGACCCACACTACAGCCGACAAACAAACAGGTCCCCACTGGTGGCGTGCATAAACCTATGCACAGATTCGCGATCATCAGTATACCAATGTGCACAGGGTCCATCCCCATCCCCATCAAGGTTGGAAGAAAAATCGGTGTGAAAATCAAAACCGCCGGCGTCATGTCCATAAAAGTCCCCACCACCAACAATAAGACGTTCACAATCAACAGGATCACAATGGGATTGTCAGATACCGCCAACAAGGCCGCACTGACCTGTTGCGGCACCTGTTCATGCGCCAGCAACCAACTCATGGCCTGACTGGCTCCAATCAGAATCATGACCACCGCCGTTGTCTTCGACGCCCGCAGCAACAAGCCAAATAAAGCCCCTGCCGGCACTTCCCGGTAAACCACCATACTCAGAAACATGGCGTACGCCACCGCAACCGCCGAGGCCTCCGTCGCCGAAAAAACCCCTCCTAAAATGCCCCCCATCACAATAACAATCAATAAGAGACTCGGCAAGGCCCTCACGCCGCTGCGCCAAACCTCGGTCATCGTCGCCGCCTTCATCGCTCCAACCGAGGCCCCACGGTTGATAAAATAACAGGCCCCCATCAGTAATGCCCCTACCAGAATACCAGGCACCACCCCGGCCAGAAACAAGTCCGCCACACTCACCCCGCCAGCCACCACCGCAAACACAATCATGATGTTGCTCGGCGGAATCAATAGCCCCGTCGTCGCTGAGGTCGTCGTTAGCGCCACCGCAAAGTCCCGCCCATACCGGTTACGCTCCATCTCGGGAATCATAAACCCACCCACTGATGAAACCGCCGCCGCCGCCGACCCGGAAATCGCCCCGAAAAATAAACAGGTCAATGTGTTCACATACGCCAGCCCGCCATGAAATCGCCCCACCAATGCACTCGCGAAATCCATCAGTCGGCGCGCCATCCCGCCCTCTCCCATCAATACCCCAGAAAATACAAAAAATGGAATCGCCAATAGGGAAAAACTGGCAACGCCGGTCGCCATCCTTTGCGACACCACATACGCCGCCGGCACATCCCCCAATGACAGCAGCGTCATGTATGTCGACAGCCCAATGCAGATCGCTATCGGAACATTCAGCGCCAACAGCACAAAAAAAGTGAATACAATGATCAACAACGCGCTGTCCATCCCCCACCCTTGGACCGGCCAACGCAAAAACGCAAGGCAAATTCCAACACGTGTAGGATGGGGAATAGGGGCCCCACCTGCTCACCCTCCCACGTCGATTGCCGTGCATGCCTGATCGGCCCGCAGGCGCTCCAGTCGCAAATCATCATCCACACGGTAAAGGCCTTGGAGGAGGCCATTGGCAATGGGCCGGCTCCTCCCATCGCAAAGCCCGATGGTCTGAAGCAAGGCCGCATGCCCAGTAGGATAATGTCCGGGTCGGGCATTGAACCAAATGAGATAACCGAGGGCTGGGCTCGTTACTCCAGAGGCTGCGCAAAGGGGAACAAAAACATCCAGCAAGAGCCGCTGGGCCATATCAGGGGCAAAGGCCGCCCCGAGCACGAACTGGATCAGATGCGCTTGGAAGATCCCCAGTCCCAGGCGACGGCGCACCTCCAGAATCGTTCCGGCATCGGGCGGTTCCGCCTGACCCGAAACGTGCTTCGAAGCGGCGAAATGGCGTT
>JBEAQI010000254.1:0-3840 GCA_041163965.1 Verrucomicrobiota bacterium
TCATGGAATCCGTCATGGGTCTGGACCTACGGACCTCAGGGCGTCCCACGCCTCGTTTCACAAACGCCTCCGGTCCCTTGGTTGCCGTCGGGTATGCAGACCCCCTTCGACCAGTCCAATCCGTTGCGCTCGATGCTCTTCATATGCATCCCATGGCTCAGCTGTTGCGCGGCATGGGCCGGCCTCGCCACGCGGCGTTCGGTCCAGATCCTCCTCCATGCAATGGCCCTCATCGGCGTCCTTTTCGCCTTTGTCGCCCTCCGGCAGCACTTCCTCGGATCAGAAAAGATTCTCGGGCTTTTTTCCACCGTCGACAGTCGCGTCGGATCGGAGATTCCCTTCTGGGGAACTTTGATCAACAGCAACCACGGGGCTTTTTTTCTGATCCTTGCCAACGGACTTTGTCTGGGACTGTTCCTCTCCGGTTGGACCCGTGATGTCCGGCTCCTCCGCAAGGGCGGTGGCGCGTGGTTGCTCTATCTCGGCCTCGCCATCCTCTGCACCTTTGCGGTTCTCATGGCCCAAGCCAGGGCCGCCATCTTTGTCGTCGCCCTCCAGTGGATCGGCTTTCTCGTCATCTGCTCCGTCTTCATGGTGCGCTCCTTCGGAGCCCGGGGCACCGCCTTCCCCGCCGCCCTCCTGTTCCTGATCGGCATTGTCGGCCTCACCTTCATCATCAATCCGAATGTCTATGAGCGCCAGAAACAGGAGTGGTTCGACACCTTCCGCCTCATGGAAAACCCGGAAATGGAGGCCCGGACCCACATGGTCAACATCTGCAAGGATATGATCGCCGACAAACCGTGGCTGGGCCACGGCGGCGGCAGCTTCCGGTACCTTTATTTTCACTACAAAAAAGCCTACCCAGAGTTTGTCACCGAGTACGACCGCTGGGTCAGAAATCCGGAAACAGGCCAGATGGAACGGCGTAAAATCACCCTCTGGTTTCAAAATGCCCACGTCGATTTCCTCGAGTATCTGGTCGAATGGGGCCTCCTCGGCTCGGTCTTTCCACTCCTCGCCCTCCTGTGGCTGATGTGGCGCGGCCTGCGCTCGCTCCGGGGATGGGATACCGGCAGCATCACCATCCTCTACTCGGTCGGCCTCGTCTTCCTGGGGACCGCTATTGAGTTTCACCTCCGCATTCCGCTTGTACTCCTTGCCACCTGCCTGACCCTCGTCCTCGTGTCGCGTCAGGCCGAACTTCAGGCTCGCTGATGGATTTTTCCCCGATTGATTTCAGGGCCAACCTCAACGATGAACAGTATGCCGCTGTCACCGCCAGCGATGGCCCGGCGCTGGTGCTGGCAGGCGCGGGCTCCGGAAAGACCCGCACCCTCACTTACCGCGTCGCATGGCTCCTGCTCGAAAAGCGGATCTCGCCGCACCAGATGCTGCTGCTGACCTTCACCAACAAGGCCGCGCGGGAGATGATTGAACGGGTCCAGATGCTCACCGGCCTCGGCCAGCGACCGCCATGGAGTGGCACCTTTCACTCCATCGGGGGCCGCATCCTGCGCCAATACGGGGAGCACCTCGGACTCATCCCCTCCTACACCATCATGGATCAGTCGGATGCGGAATCCCTCATGACCACCGTCATCAAGGAGACCGACAAAACCTTCCTCAAAAACAAAGACTATCCAAAACCCAAAGTCATCCACAGCCTGCTCTCCTACGCCCGCAACACGCGTCAGGATTTTGCGGACATCTTTCTTGACCGGTACGCCTGGCTGGACCTCTCCCCGGAAAGAGTCAACCCCTTCATCCTGACCTACGAGTCGACCAAGCGGAAACAAAACGTCGTGGACTATGATGACCTGCTCGTCCTGTGGCTCAAGCTTCTCAAGGAATTCCCTGAGGTGCGCGATGCCTGTACGCGGCACTTTCCCTACATCCTCGTCGACGAATATCAGGACACCAACATCATCCAGGCCGAGATCATCGACCTCATCGGATCGCACCACAACATCATGGCCGTCGGCGATGACGCGCAGTGCATCTACACATGGCGGGGGGCCCTCTTTGAGAACATCCGACGTTTCCCGGAAAGGCATCCGGGAACAAGTATCTATAAAATTGTGACAAACTACCGGAGCACTCCGGAGATCCTCGAACTCGCCAACCGGGTTCTTTCGCGACAACCGCGCGATGCAGGCTATGAGAAGGAACTGGTGGCCTTCCGCAAAAACGGGACGCGTCCCTATGTGGTTCCGGTCATGGACACCAGGCAACAGGCCCAGTTTCTCGCCACCCGTATTGAGGCCCTCTACGACGAGGGGGTGGCCCTTTCGGAAATCGCCGTTCTTTACCGCGCCCACTACCAGGCTCTTGACGCCCAACTGGAGCTCACCCGCCGGGGTATCCCGTTTGTCATTACAAGCGGGCTCAAGTTTTTCGATCAGGCGCACGTCAAGGATTTCGTCGCTCAATTGCGCTTGCTGGCCAATCCGGATGACTCCCCCGCCCTGGAGCGGGTCCTCTGCCTGCTGCCAAAAGTCGGGCCCGCCACGGTGGCCAAGGTCCGGGCCGCCGCCACCCGTGAAATGCAGGCCCGCCTCGCAAAACCGGGTGAGACCGAAGACCTCTTCCTGCGGCGCGATGACCGGGGTGTGGACTTTTTCAGCGCCCTCGAGAGCGATCCCGTCACCTCCAAGGTGCCCGTCGACGCGCGCGAGGATTTCTGCAGCCTCGCGGCCACCCTCAGCGAGGTTCGCCCGCTCGTTCTAGAAGGGAGCCGGGACAAACCAGCCGACATTGTGGCCCGCGTGCTCGAAGGGTGGTATGGGGATTACATCCGCAACGTCTATCCGGATTGGGAAAACCGGCAGGAGGACCTGCTCTCCATTATCCAGTTTGCCTCCCGCTTTGAAACCATGGCCGAGCTGCTTGCCCAACTGGCCCTCATGAACTCGGAGTCCTCCGAAACGCAACTGGAACCTGCCGACGACGCGGTCCGCATGACCACCGTCCATCAGGCCAAGGGGCTCGAATTCCCTGTGGTCTTTCTCATCAGTTGCGCAGACGAATGGCTGCCCATCAAACGGGCCGTCGAGGAAGGGGATGTCGACGAGGAAAGGCGGCTTTTCTACGTCGCCGTGACACGGGCCATGAATGAGCTCTACATCGCCTTTCCGCTCATGCACGCCGGCCGCAATGGAGTGCAACGGCTTCTCCCCAGCCGCTTTCTCGCCGAAATCCCCAAAGATTGCTATGAAAAGCTCTCCGTCGCCACTCAGTGGGGGTAGGAAGCCGGAACACTGGTCGCTTGACGATATGTTCCAAGCACTGAATCCTGCCTCCATGTCGTTTCGCCTGCTCGCTCTGCTCCTTGGTCTCGCCTCCCCGCTCTGCGGACAACGCATCGAGACCGCCTACACGCGTTACTACAGCGCCGATCAAATCCGCTCCATCGGCGATTACTTTGGAGACGCCTCCCCGCGACAGGGATTCCGCACCCTCGTCATGACCGACACCACCAACCCTGCCGGACACTATTTCATCCTTCATCTGGAAGGGGATTTTCCTGCCAGCGGGACCCTTCTTGAAATTCAGGTGCTGCGCTCTGACCGCAAGACGATTGAAACTATCAGGCATGCGCTGGAGGCACCGCTGGACTCGCCCTGGCTCTATTTCGGGCTCACCGGAAAGGATTGGCCGACAGCCTCCGTCGAGCCGGTAGCGTGGTGCATTCACATTAAAGATCGGGATGACCGCCCCATCGCTGTATGGAAGAGTTTTCTCTGGGAAAGACCCTGACCCTTCCCGCTTGGAGGCGGCTGACCACCGACCATCCATTCTCGCTGGAGTCGCTCCGCGAGACCCTTCTGGGAGGCCAGG
>JBEAQI010000255.1:0-3102 GCA_041163965.1 Verrucomicrobiota bacterium
GGCATTGTCCACACTGACCATGCCCACCCCGTGCCGGTCGGCCATCTCGACACAGGCCTCCATGGCCTCGTAGGCCACGGCCTGGCCAAGCTTGCGGTTTGCATTCCAGACCTGCGCCGCGCCGAACCGACCATGCAGCTTTTCAATCACCGCCCGTGGAACGCATCCCTTCGAGCCGCTGCCAAAAAGATGGTCCAAATGAAGCGCCTTCAGGGCGTTGTGGGTGCGGATCCCGTGCCGCGTCGCGTAGGCCGCAAAGCGCGCCGCGGCAGTCGCCTCCTCATCATCAAATCCGCGGTGGCGATATGCCGCCGCCACGAGATCGTTGTGCTGGATTTCGGGTACAACGTGGAATTGTTCGCTCATGAATTCAAATCCTTCTGCTTCAAATTTTGTTCACCTGCGCGAGCGGGGCCTCGCCCCGCATCACCCGCACCAGATTTTCCACCGCCGCGCTCGCCTGGCGGACCACACTCTCGTACGTGCGGCTACCAATGTGGGGACTCACCAGACAGTTCGGCTCAAGCAACAGGGGATGATCCGCCGGAGGGGGCTCAACGTCCAGAACATCGGTTCCGTAGCCTCCGACCTTCCCGGACCGCAACGCCGCCACCATGTCCGCGGTGTTGACCAATTCGCCGCGTGCACAGTTGATAACCCATACACCGTCCTTCATCAACCGGATCCGCTCCGCATTCAAAAGATCGCGTGTTTCCGCCGTCAAATTGGTATGCAGGGAGATGACATCGGCCTCGGCCAGCAACGCCTCCACCGATTCCTTGCGCTCAATCGCGTTCGCCACCGCAAATTCCTCCGGCCAGTAAATATCGTACCCGCACACCTCCATTCCGAAGGCCCTCGCACGCACCGCAACCTCACGCCCAATCCGTCCAAGCCCGACAATCCCGATCCGCTTTCCCATCAATTCGTGCCCGATCAGCCGTTTCCATTGCCCCGACCGGGTGTAGTTGGCTTCCGCGACCAGATTCTTGGCCATCCCCAAGAGCAAGGCAAAACAGTGTTCAGCGACCGTGCAATGGTTCACCCCGGGCGTGTAACAAACCGGCAAGCCCCGCGCCGTCGCCGCCGCGACATCTATCTTGTCCACCCCGATCCCGTACTTGCTGAGCACCTTTAAACGGGGCAAGGCCTTCTCCAAGACGCGCTCCGTGATCGCGTCGTCCCCGCAGATGAATCCGTCCACCTCCCCGACGAGGGCCAGCGTCTCCTCTTCCGTCAAGGGGCCGCGTGCCTTGATCACCTCCCAGCCAGTTTGCGCCAACAGTGCGTGGTGCGCCCCGGGCGTGTCTTGAAACGATGTCGTCGTCAGCAGTATTCTCATTTTTGTAGTGGTAAATTAATTTTGTCTCGCCGGGCCCGTGCTTTCCCTCACCTTCAGGATAGGCTCCACTTTGTAGGCACGGCGGCTCGTGCCGCCGCCCCAAAGGACCTCGCAGGCCTTCCGCATCAAGGTCTCGATATTCTGGTCCACCGTGGTCAGTGAAGGATAGGTCCACGCTGACTCTGGCAGGTTGTCCAACCCGATCACCGAATAGTCCTCCGGTACCCGGGCTCCCCCATCGCGCAACCCCTTTAGCGCCCCAATCGCAATCCGGTCGTTCAGACAAAACAATGCCGTCGGCCCACCCTTCCCCATCTCCAACGCCTGCCTTCCCAATCGCGCCCCAAAGGCATAACTCTGCTGGTCATTGCCTGGCTCATCCACAAAAATAATGTCCTTCCCCATTCTTAGCCCAAGGGTTCGCGCCGCTTTCTCTAGCCCCGCCGTCCGCACGGCCTGGTACATATCGTCACTGCTCAACCCGCACACCGCTATGCGCCGATGCCCAAGCTCAACCAGATGTTCCAGCTTCATCATCATCGCCCGCCCGCGGTCCAGACTCACCCGACGGATCGGCAACTCCGCCCGCGGATCCACCGCCACCATCCCGACCCCACGCTCTTCCGCCTCTCGGAATACGGGACTCTCAGGCGCCAAAGCCGACCCAATCAGCACAATCCCCTCCACGTTGATTGACAAAAAGTGGCGTACCACGGCCTCCTCCATCTGCGCGTCCCCCTCCGGCATCTCAAACACACTCCGATACCCGCGGCCCTTCAACTCGCGCTGCAAAACCTGACTCTTCCGCGCCAATACAATCGCCTCCAAATGGGGGAAACTGATTCCCACCAGCCCGCTCCGCGCCCCCCTCAACCCTCGCGCCAACGCATTTGGCTCAAATCCCAACTCCTCCACCGCCCGCGACACCCGCTCGCGCGTCCCCTCGCTCACCCCGCTGTGCCCGTTCAAGACACGTGATACCGTCCACCGCGATAACCCAAGATAACGCGCCAAGCCTGCCGTCCCCTCCACCCGCACGCCAACCGGTCCCGCTTTGTCGCTTGACATCACCATTGAAACCAACACGTGTTTGTTTTTATGCAAGGTGTCAATGGAAAAGGAAGTGTGCGGGTGCCGGAACCGCTTGGATTGGTGGCCAGTTTTGGGTATGGGGACCGCCTTGGCTCGGCCACGGTGGGACATTACCGGGCCCATTTACGGGGAGGGTTTGCGCCCATTTTCGCGCAGCAGTCGATCCGGGAAATGGCGCGGACGGGGCGGGAGCCGGAGGATGTGATGCGCTGTGCCCGATCAGGACTGGAAGAGGTGGGCTACGCGGGACCATGGGGGGCCGACGCGGATCACCTGAAGACCGCGGAGGATGTTTTGCGGACGGCCGCGGCGGGCTTCACCTTTTTCACCATCGACCCCTCTGCGCATGTTGAAAACGCGGCGGACCGGTTGGACGCGGCCACTCTGGAGACGCGGGTCAGTGAGCAGAATGAAGGGGGCCTGTACGGAGGGGAGACGGTGGAGAGTCTTTATCTTGGCAAGGAATGGGAACTGGATGGTCAAGGATACGCGTTCGACCGCGAGACCCTTTGGCGGGCCTCCGTCAAGTACGGTCATGCCGTGGCGCACGCGGAGCAGATGGCAGGTCACATTGCCGCCGCGACTGCCGGTCGGGGACATGAAATCGAAGTCTCCGTCGACGAGACCGATTCTCCGACCTCCGTCCTGGAGCATTTGTTTTTTGCGTT
>JBEAQI010000256.1:0-2562 GCA_041163965.1 Verrucomicrobiota bacterium
GTTTCGGCCGCCGAGGAAGAACTGGGAGGTGTTTCGTCCGGCGGTGTGGGCGGCGACAAGCCCGATGAGGAAGAGAACGACAAAGAATCCGAGGAGGATGCTCCAGTCGAACCCTGAGAGGGTGACGAGAGAGAGGGGAAAGCAGGTCATGAGGGGGGTGCCATTGCGAAAGGAGCGTTACTGGTGCTGTGGCGGGAGACAACCTAAAATTGAGCCTTGGAGGAGTGGTCTTGAGGCAAAGCGGCTGTCGGGGGAGGGCTCGGCGGGAGCCGTCTCCGCGTGAGTGCGGGAATAAAAGCGGGGAGAAGGTCTTCTTCCCTTGGGACCTTTAGCAGGGCGTTGGCCGATTCATGTTTACGGGAAACCAGAACCCCTGTTTGTTGAGTCAAGGCAGATGCCAAGACTTTGGAGGGCGATGAAGACTTCACTTTAGAAATACCGATGAACAGAAAGACTTTTTTCAAAAGATCCCTTGCGGGGGCGGCTGCCATGACGGTGCCGTTAGGGGGGGTGCAAGGGGCGAGGCCTGTTGTCGATCTCGGCGAATGGGACACGAGCAGTTGGAAGCAAGTGCGGGCCCTATTTCCCTTTGAGCCCGGGCTTCATTATTTCAACACGGGCGGCTTGGGACCCCCGTCGACGCCGGTGTTGGAAGCGATGCGCCGCCAAGCGGAGCTGCAGGCGAGGCATGGTGAAAACTACCATGGGCTGGCGGAAGGGGCGCGCGAGGCGGTGGCGGCCCATGTGGGGGCGGAGGCCGATGAGCTGGCTTTTGTGCGAAACGCCTCGGAAGCAAACTCCATCATTGCGGGCGGATTGGACCTGCGTCGTGGGGACGAGGTCATTCTCGATGCCCATGCCCATCCTGGCGGATCCTTCGCGTGGCTGGTCCGGCAGAAGCATGAGGGCATCCGGGTCCGTATATTTGAGCCTGATCCCCATACTCCGGAGGGCAATCTCGAGCGGATTTTCGCGCTCGTGAACAAGCGGACGCGGGTGATCCAGCTGAGCCACATCACCGCGCCGACGGGGATCCTTTTTGATGTCGAGGCGGTGGCCAAGGCGGCCCGGGAGCGCGGTATCTGGTTTCACATCGACGGGGCGCAGAGTGCGGGGATGATCCCGGTTGATGTGCGGACGATTGGGTGCCATTCCTTCGCGACGAGCGGGCACAAGTGGCTGAACGCGCCGCAGGGCACCGGCTTTCTCTACATTGCGCGGCCGCACATCGAGGAGGTGGCGTGTGTGCATGCCGGAGCATATTCCGATGCCGGCTATGAGCTACCCGACCAGTTCACGTATAATCCCCGTGTGCAGCGGCACGAGTACGGGACCCGCGACGCAGCCCAGTTGGTGGGGTTTCAGACGGCGGTGGCCTTGCAGCGGGCGATCGGGATGGAGCGCATCGCGCGCCATGGCAAGGAGCTTGTGGACCGCTGCCGCGAGGCGATCCGCGAGATTGCCGGCTTGACCCTTTTGACGCCGGAGGATCCCCGCATGTATAATTCGATTCTGACCTTTCGACTGGAGGGCAAGGACAGCGACGTTATCGCGTCCCGGATGAAAAAGGAGCATGGCATCCGCTGCCGAACCGTTAAGGAGCGCGGCTTGAACGCGGTGCGACTTTCATGGCATGTCTATCATGAAGAGGAAGCGGATTTGCCCCGCGTGGTGACGGCCATCCGTACGATGGCCCGCGGCTAGGGCCAGTGGAGGCCGAGTGGGAGGAGGTCGTAGGCGGCGCCCGGTGGACCACTACTGGGCCCGTTGATTTCATATTTGTTTCAAGGATACACTTTTCAATCAAAAGGACATTGGGGTCTGGCCGTTGCACGTCTGAAAAGTGGTAGCGCACTGGTGGTGGTCAGGCCGAATAATCCACATTGATAAACTCACCATGTGCGGCAGAGTCAGCAGGCATCACAGGGCGTTAAACCGGAGATTCCGTGGGTCGAATTAAAGCCCGACTGTCCTGTAAAGAGTTTTATGGTAGCCATTCGACGATTTTGATCCGCTAAACCGATCTATCCTTGCCTTTACACTGGCGGCCGGGTGCGCAGGGCTGGGTTTAAGGAAATATGGCAACAGAGCCCTGTAAGGGCGATACCGCTACGATCTGTTAATCTGCAATCGGAAATCCCTCCGCCGCTTCCCCTTCTGTGAAGTTTCGGCGGGCACAGCGTGGTGTCGCCCTTTTTTCTTTTTTGTCTTTCACCCAGCCCTGCGCACCTGCGCGCTGAAGCGCTTCGGCGCTTGGACTGGGCTATAGGGTTTGGCCTCTTCGAGGCCGGCGGCCGGGGGGACCAAAATCGGCGATCGGCGATCCTCACTCGGCAATCCATCCGTCGCCCCAACAGGGCTTGGCGATACCGATGGGGAAGCGGCCCGATGGTGACCTATATCAGAGGCTGAGCTTCCATTTCATCTCGGCGAACTCGATACCGACGGACTTGCTGAATTTCAGGCAGAAGGGGCATTTACCGACCTTGCCGCCGATGCGGCCCTGGCCTGAGAAGCGGTAGTCGTTTCCGGTTTTGAGGCCGACGAGGCTGACATTGCCAT
>JBEAQI010000257.1:0-3392 GCA_041163965.1 Verrucomicrobiota bacterium
GGCGCCCCTTTGGGTGGTGCGTAGGGTGCGACTTAATTAGTTAGCCCCCATGGTGTAGCGAAGCGACGCCCCCCAGATCCGCGGCTCCGTGAGGAAGTAGTTCCGGAAGAAGCCCGAGGTATCGGAGGTCAGGTAGTGGCCCGTGATGTTGTTCGAGTCCTGGATGTTCCGCACCCAGGCCCGGGCCTGCCACTTCCCGTCGAAGCTCTCGTAGATTAGAGACAGGTTGTGCTGATCCCAGGACTCGATGAAGTCTGCTTGCGTGTTGAATTCACGCGCAAACATATCGTCCTGCCAGTAGTAATCCCAGCGCGGCGTAACCGTACCGCCTAGGCGAGGCATTTCAATGGTGTATTGCGCACCAATATGAATGGTGTGCTCCGGGGAGTTCGGCAGGGAGTTCCCATCGAGACTGACGGGAATGCCGTCCGAGGTCTCCACCCCGGCCGCCGTGAGGAAGGCCCGAGAGAAGTAGGCAGGCACGGACACGCCTTGGCTCGTGGTTTGGCTGACGTCGACCACCGTGCCGCCATTGCGAATGTCCAGGGCGCCCGGTGCGCCGCTCGCAGGGAAAAGGGCTGCGTCGACCACCGTTTGGGTCAGCTGGGCTTGCCGTGCGATGTAGTTCACCGCCGTCAAAGAACCCGGATCGATGTTATTCATCAAAATCCAAGCATCGTCGCCACCGGTTCGGTTGGTCGGATCCAAGGACTGAGACCCATCGACTTCTGCCGAGAGGTAGGAGTAGGACGCATCAATGGTCAACTGCGGCATGGACTCGGGGCGGAACACAGTGTCGATTTCCATCCCCCAGGTTTTTGCGTCGACGTTGTCATTAATGGAGGAGTTGTTGGCAATCCGGGTGACCTGCAGACCGCCGTAGTCATAGGCGAAGAGGCTGCCGTTTAGGGTCATGCGGCCATCGAGTAATACGTTCTTCGTCCCGAATTCGATCGCGTCGATCTTTTCCGAATCAAAGGTGAAGGCCGAATTGTCCTGGAAGGCCGGCGGAATGGCCGGGTTGAAGCCACCAGGCTTGTAGCCCCGGCTTAAGAACAGGAAGACCATGGAGTCGTCATTGATTTGGTAGTCAATGCCGATCCGACCCGTGACCTCCTCCCAAGTGTCTTCGCTGGGTGAGCCGGTGAGGATCCGCTGCTCACCGAAGCCGGGTACGATGGGGATCGCGCCGTTGATGGCGAGGCGCTCGGCGGACAGGGGCGCGGTTAACGCGGCGTCGGCGAACTGCTGTGCGGAAACGCCGTAGAGTTCGCCGAGGGCGACATCCCCCGCGCTGGGTGGCACCCCGAGGAGGAAGCCCGTGACTCGAGACCATAGCGAGTTCGGCAGACCTACAATCGCTCCGACGTCAACGGCATTATAGAGTACAGAGGTATCCCGGGTCTCTTTGTTGTCCTCGTTGTAGCGGAGGCCAATGGTGAGCTTCGCCTTTTCCGTGAGGTCGTAGTACATCTCTCCGAATACGGCAAAGCCGTCCTTCAAGTTCCCGCCAGCGGGGCTGCTGGTGCTGTTAAAGGAGCCGGGATAAAGGGGCGGCGCGGCTAGGGCCGGGTTGCCATAATCCGTGACCAGGTCGAGGGTGTTGGCGAGAACGTAGTAATCCCCAAAGGCATCAGACTGGTAGGTGTTGGCGCCGATGGTGAAGTTAAAGGGCCCGTCGAAGGCCGAGGCGATTTTGGCTTCAAGAGTCCAGTACTCGCTTTCGCTGGAGGCCTGGTCGTAAGCGAAAACCCGGGTTTGATCGACGGGTAGAATGCAGCCGCCTTCGACGCCGTGGGTGGCATCCCGGTAATTACAAGGTCCCGTTCCCCAGTCGGCGCCCGCACCCCCCGCAGGCGCGGATACGGGCCAGAGGCCGCTCGGATTCAGCCCCGGAACGGGATTAAGGGTTGGCCCCACGTCCATGAGGTAGTCCTGCTGCGCGAGATACTCGGTCTCGAGCAAGGCACCGATCAGCGTCACGCTATAGTTTTCGAACTCATAATCGAAGCCAAAGGCGAAGAGGTCCTCTTCGTTTTGGAAGACAGGATCGAAATCTGTATGCATGTCCCGAAAGCCTATGTTCTCGGGTTGGGGATAATCGAAGTTCAACGCCGCAACGTTGGTTTCATCCCCTCTCACGCCAAAGGGGAGGGCCCCAATGGCGCCGCCGAAGATGCCGCCCGTGGTGCTGCCTAGGTGAGGGTTGTCAAAACCGAACTCTCCGGGAATACAGCCAATGGTGGGGACCGTATTCTTCTTGCAGACCTGGTTGGTGATCCGAGCCCGGTCCGAATCCTCGTCGAAGCGTTGGTACATGACCCAGAGATTCGCCCGGTCCGTCATGGCCCACTCGCCGGTGATTCGGTAGGAATAGTGATTGCGTCCATCGACGCTGGAGTCGATGCCAGGGAGGCGGCGTCCTTGATCATCGACCATGTCGGCCGCGGTATTATTGATATAGCCGTCGCGGTCGAGCTTCATGCCGGCAAAGCGCACGGCCATGCGGTCGCCCAGGGGCAAGTTGAAGGCCCCTTTGATGCGGCGGTGGTCATAGGCGCCGGCCTCAAAGTCGATGAAACCCTCGGTGGTTTCCATCTTGGGTCGCTCGGTGACGTAGTTCACCACGCCCCCGGTGGCGTTCCGGCCAAAGAGCGTCCCCTGGGGTCCCCGAAGTACCTCGACGCGCTGCATGTCGTAGAACTCGGCAGCGTTAAGGTTCGTGCCCACGGCGATTTCGTTCAGATGGATGGAGACCCCGGGATCAGCGCTGGATGAGATTACCAGGTTGCCGATGCCTCGGATGCTTAAATTGGCGCCGCCAAAATTGGTGGCGGTAAAGCTCACGTTTGGCGTGTTCATCTGCAGATCGGAGGTGTTAATGATCTGCCGATCTTCCAGCATGGTCCCGGAGAACGCGCTCACCGCGATGGGAACATCCTGGATACTTTCCTGGCGCCGCTGGGCCGAAACTATGACTTCTTCGATGGCGTTCGACGAGGCGGCCTGCTCGGCCTGAACCACAGGTGCATAACCGAGTGCCAGGGCACTGCCGAGCAGCATCCCGCACACGCCATGCACCCGTCCTAAGGGACGGGACTGCGTCATGGTAAATCTCCCCGAAACCCTTCGCGCCTGCGACACAGCGTGCCAGAGCAGGAGCCGATCATTGTTTTTATCTCGGCTCCGGCAACAGGGGCTGCGCGATGAGTTTCAACCCTCGGCTCCCGGAGCTAAATCAACACCCAATTGCATAGGCTGTCAAGAAATTGAAGCATGCGAATTAAGTCAAAGAGCATGGGCTGCAACGGTCCGAGGGGCTGTGTAGGCTTGAGCGACAAAGGCCTAGGGGAGACGAGCGATGGATTACCGGGACGGGACGCTTAAGGCAT
>JBEAQI010000258.1:0-5788 GCA_041163965.1 Verrucomicrobiota bacterium
CATACTCGGTGTTGTAACCGGCCACGAGGTCTGTCTCGGATTCAGGCATGTCGAAGGGCATGCGGTTCGTCTCCGCAAACAGAGCCGTCAGAAAAATGAGCGCTGATACGGGCTGATAAAAGAGGGTCCAGCCTGGCAGAAACCCAAAGGCAAGGTCAGCCTGCCCTTCGGCGATGTTGAACAAATTGAGCGTGCCGCCAAACCACATGAACACCGGAAGCAGAGATAACCCCATCGCCAGCTCGTACGAGATCATCTGGGCCGAGGCCCGAATGCCTCCCAGAAAAGGATATTTGGAGTTTGCCGACCAACCGGCGAGAATAATGCCATAAACGCCCAACGAGGAAACGGCCAGAATGAAGAGAATCCCAATGTCGAGATTCGCCAGCACCAACGGAACCGTGCTTCCTCCTTCCGGTCGGTAAATGCCAAACGGCAGGACCGTCATGGTCGTCATCGCCGGAATGAAGGCCACCAGCGGAGCCAATACATAATAAAACTTGTTCACGTGGCCCGGCAGAGGGTCCTCCTTGAACAAAAACTTTAACCCGTCCGCAGCCGGCTGGAAGACGCCCAGTCGCGTCAAAATAGGCCCGATGATGGGAAGTCCCCCGAGCAGCGGGATCTGGGTCCGGTTCGGACCGGGCCGGCCTTGTATGTAGGCCGCGACTTTTCGCTCCAACAGCACCGAATAAGCCGCGAAGCCCATCACCACAGAAATCAGGATGAGCCCCTTCGCCACCATCCACATCAGCTCGCTCGCCTGCATGCCTCAGCGCGCCTCCTTGATCGCGTTCATCGGCTCAAAATGGAGCCCGGGACCCTCCACAAATGGGAGACCCGCAAAGCGGCCACCGTCCACCAATTGACCGGTTTCGGGAATCGCCCCGAACCGCAGTCCCTCAAATTCGGGAACCGCCCCAGCCATCTCCTCCCAAATCGCCTCAATGTGGCTCTCCACCGCTTCCCCACTCAACTGGGCTAGGAGGTCAGCCAGCGCCTTTAACCCGGGAAGGATCCCATCCGGGCCGGGGACCGCGGCCGCAAACCGCTGCACCCGGAACTGTTGGTTCACGAAGGTCCCCGCCTTTTCAAAGACCGTCGGCAGTGGAACTTCAACCACCGCATTCTGGGAACTCGGACCGTGATGAGTTCCCATGAAAATCATCCGGACCTTTCCCAGTAGGGAGGCTTCCAGCCCCGCCTCGGTCAACTCTTCCCCCACTGTCAAAATCGTGTCGACCTCGCCGGAGGCAATCGCCCCCGCGAGGGATTCAAGGACAGGCTCCGGGTAGTGCCCGACCAGCCCCGTCAACAGGGCTCCGCGCACATTGGGATTGCGGTCCGCTGACAGTAATTTGCCATCGCCCTCCGCGGGCCGCCCAACCAGCCACGTCGGAACGTCCGCGCCCAGAACATCCCGGATTTTTCGCAGGAGAAACTGCTCCTCGACGCTGGACCGCCCGCTCCCCACAATCGCCACCTTCCCGCCAAGCAGGACCCGGGCCGCCTCCGCCAAGGCCGCCTCCGCCGAAACCGGCCGGCCCTCAATGCTCGGAGAAACAAGACGATTATCGGCGTCAACGGCCTTATACAAAACCCGACCGCTATCCGGCATCCACGTGTCGTTGACAGCATCATTGCGCCGTGGCGTTATGCGGTAAATGACTCCCTCGCGGCTGCCCACAAGCGTGTTGCAGCCCACACTGGACTCGGCATCAATCGAAGGCGTCTCCTTAAGAAACCAGACCCGCATGCGAAATCTGAAGTCGGTCGAGGTCAGGGCTCCCACCGGACAGATGTCGACCGTGTTCAGGGAATAGTTGTTCGCCAGCTCCTTCCCGGGAAAGGTCGTCAAGGTCGAATAGGATCCGCGATCAATGAATCCCAGCACCGGATCCTCCGCGATCTCCTCGCAAAACCGGATGCATCGGGAGCACAGGATGCAACGCTCGTCATCCAGCATCACCCGCGGCCCGAGGCGGGTCCGCTTGGGCTTCACATTCTTGCCCTCCACGAACCGGCTGTACCCGCGCCCGTAGTCGGTCGCGAACTCCTGTAAACGGCACTCCCCAGCCTGATCGCAGATCGGACAGTCCAAAGGATGATTGACGAGGAGAAATTCCATTACCCCTTCCCGGCACGACTGGATCACCTCGGACTCGGTCCGCACATGCATGTCGGGACTGACCTTTGTCGCACAAGCAATGACCGGCTTCGGCACCCACATGATCTGCGGGCTGCCATCCTCGTTCAGTATCGGCTCTCCCGTCGCGCGGTCACGCCCCGGCGTCCCCATCTCGATCAGACACATCCGGCAATTACCAGGAACCGATAACTTGGGGTGGTAGCAATAATGGGGAATCTCCTTCCCAACACTGGCCACCGCATCAATGACGTTGGCCCCGGCAGCAACGCTCACCGCTTCGCCGTCCACATAAATCCTGATCTGCTGATCCTTGTTTTCCTGACTCATTGTCGTTCTTTCCCCCCTCAAACCATCCGAAAGGCACGGGTGCGGAGCGCCTCCGGATCGGCCTCCGCCTTGGCTTCGAATTTGTCGCGGAATTTGGCGACAAAACTCTGCGTGGGCCAGGCACACGCCTCGCCATGGGCACAAATGGTCCGGCCCGCGATCTGATCCCCGATCGACGCCAGCAAATCCGCGTCTTCCTTACGGGCTCCGCCATTGGCCATCCGCGTCGTGATTTTTTTCATCCAGAGTGAGCCCTCCCTGCAAGGCGTGCACTGCCCGCAGCTCTCGTGGGCGTAAAAGGCGTTGATGTTCGCAAGGACCTCCACGATGTCCACGGTGTTGTCGATCACAATGACCGCCCCGGAACCGGACATCGATCCGGCCGCCATCGGCCCATCAAAATCCAACGGCACGTCCTCGATTCCCCAGTCAAAGGCTTCTCCGTTCTTCAGTTTTCCCGTGAACCGCTCCCCCGCCCGCCAGACTTTGGCAGAGGATCCACCGGGGATCACGGCTTGAAGATACCGGCCTTCCAGAAGACCGCCTCCCATCTTGTGGATAAGGTCCCCGTACGTGTGCCGCCCGTTTTCCAATTCGTAGTATCCAGGATTGCGAACCATCCCGCTCAGGCACCAGATCCGCGTCCCTGTGTTTCCAGGACGGCCGATCTCCGCGTAAGCCTTTCCGCCCATCGCCACAATGTGCTTCACATTGCACAGCGTCTCGACGTTGTTGACGACCGTCGGACACATGTACAATCCAAGGGCCGCCGGAAAATAAGGAGGCTTGATGCGGGGGTAGGCGCGTTTTCCCTCCAAGGACTCAATCAGGCCGGTCTCTTCCCCACAGATGTATGCGGCGGCCCCGCGGTGCACCACCAAATCACACGAATAGCCGCTGCCGAGGATGTTCTCCCCGACAAATCCACGCGCGCGGGCCTCCTCGATAGCGCTTTCGAGAATCTGCGCCCCGTGTGGCATCTCCTCGCGAATATAGATGAAGGCCTGCCGGGCCTGCACCGCAAACGCGCTGATCATCATTCCCTCAATCAACTGATGGGGGTCCTTGTGGATGATTTGACGATCCTTGAAGGTTCCAGGCTCGGACTCGTCGGCGTTGCAGATCAAATAAATGGGTTTGCCACTCTTGCGGTCGAGAAACTTCCATTTCATGCCCGCCGGAAAACCAGCGCCACCACGGCCCCGCACCTGGGAATCCATGACCTCCTGACAGATCGCCTCCGGTGTCAGCTCTCCAATCGCCTTACGCAACTCGGCATATCCACCGTGGCGCTCATAGCACGCAATCGAAGCATCATACGTGGGATCATCCGCATGCTTCAGAATAATCCGCCGCTCCAACGGATGAACGGCTGTTCGCTTGGGTGTGGAGATCATCAGTTTTTTTGCTTGGGTTCTTCCATGGCGAGCGCTTCCCGTTCTACGGGGGTGGCCGGCGTCGCGGCCCGTATTTCCGCGCAAAGGGCCTTGACCTTGGACTCATCCAGATTCTCAAACAAATCGTCGTCGACCATCGCCACCGGCGCCGTTCCACAACTGGCCAGACACTCCGCAAACTCGATCGTCACCCGTCCATCCGAGGAAACGGCGTTTAGCTCGACATCGAATTCTTTCTTGAAGTGATCGCAAATCTGGTAGCTGCCGTTCAGCGCACAGGATAAGGTGCGGCATACCCGAATCAGACGCTTGCCAATCGGATGCTCGCGGTAAAATGGATAAAACGTGACCACCTCCCGGACTTGAATCGGCGTCAGTTCAAGCTTCTCCGCCACCCATTCCTGCGACTCCAGCGACAAGTAGCCCTTCTCCTTTTGGATGGCATGGAGGATCATCATCAGCGCGCTGCGCTTTTGCGGGTATCGCGGAATCAGCCGGTCAATTTCGGCAAGAGTCTGTTCAGTGAGTTCAAAAGGCATGGCTGCTCAATCAGTTAATCAGCGGTCGCACTCCCCCAGTACAAAATCGAGGCTGCCCAATACCACCGGAATATCGGGAACAAGATGGCCGGGCATTATTTTTGAAAGAATGGAAAGATTGCAAAAACTGGGGGACCGGATCTTCAACCGGAAAGGCACCCCACCCCCTTTCGAGACAATGTAAAATCCCAGCGCTCCCTTCGGATTCTCCGCCTCAAAATAGACCTCCCCGACCGGCATCTGGGGTCCCTCCGTGACGATCATGAAATTTTGAATGAGCTCCTCCATGCTCGTCAGAACCTTGTCTTTGCGCGGAGCAAAGATCTTTCGTGCTTCCTCCGCGTACCATGGCCCTTCGGGAAGCTGGTCCACCGCTTGCCGGATGATCCGGATGCTCTGCCGCATCTCCTCAAGGCGCACCAGCCAGCGATCATAGGAATCACCGGTGTTGCCCACCGGCACATCGAAATCATACTGCTCATAGCCAAGGTAAGGGACATCCTTGCGCAGATCCATCGGCACGCCACTGGCACGAAGATTCGGCCCGCTCAACCCATAGGCAATGGCATCTTCGCGGCCGATAACCCCCACCCCCACGGTTCGGTCATAAAAGATCCGGTTGCGGGTCAAAAGCTTGTCGACCTCGTCGATAACTGGCTCCAGCTCGTTCATGACCTTCAGGACATTCCCGAGCCAGCCGTCCGGGATATCTCTCGCCAGACCGCCAATACGGGTGTAGCTCGTTGTAAACCGGGCCCCCGTTAACTGCTCCATCAGTGAATAGAGCTTCTCGCGCTCCGTGAAAGTATACATGAAGACGGTCAGGGCCCCACAGTCCATCCCGTAAACCCCGCAACCGAGAAGATGGCTCTGCAGCCGCGCGATTTCACAGCATAAAACCCGAATGCCCTGACAACGGGGAGGAACCTCCAAATGGGCCAACTTCTCCACCGCCAGCGCAAAGGTCACATTGTTGTGCACGGGGCCAATGTAGTCCAACCGGTCCGTGTACGGAATGAACTGGTTGTATGTCATGTTTTCGGCGATCTTTTCGTCGCCGCGATGAAGTTAGCCAATCACCGGCTCGCACCGCGTGATGGTCTCCCCATTCATCTCCACTTTCAAGCGCAGAACACCATGGGTCGCGGGGTGGGAAGGCCCCATGTTGATCATCATCTGGTCTCCCTCGAAGGCTTTTTCCGCCTCCGCCGATCGCGCCGCTAAATCGCCTATGTTGACTTCCTTGATGGCCATTTCGTTCCCTACTTGGTCTCCTTGAATTCTCTGAGGGCCCCGCCTGTCCCCGTTTCTTCTTCCGTCGGCCGTTCCTTGGTCTCCGTCCATGACTCGTCGTCAGCGCGAGGCTCCCGGCCCGA
>JBEAQI010000259.1:0-2516 GCA_041163965.1 Verrucomicrobiota bacterium
AGTTCCTCCCGCCAAAGGCTACCTTTCCAGTACAAGACCCCGTTGGGCTGCTCTGGGGAACCACCGGCGCGGATATTGCCGGATATCCAGTCCAGAAAGCGGGGAAGGGACGTCACCGCCCGACCAAGGACAAAATCCCACTTGGACTCCAACTCCTCGGCGCGCTTGTGCACCACCTCCACGTTCTTGAGCCCGAGGTCCTTGACCATCGCCTGGAGGGCCACCGTCTTTTTGCGGATGGAATCGCAGAGAAAAAAGCGAACCCGCGGAAAGCAGATCGCCAAAGGCAGACCAGGCAAACCGCCTCCGGTTCCGACGTCCAAAACCCGCGCCCCGTCCGGGAAGCGGACCCAGTGGACCAAGGCCAGCGAGTGAAGAACATGGTGCAGGGCAAAATGATCGATGTCCTTGCGGGAGATCAGGTTGAGGCGACTGTTCCAGTCGCGGAAAAGGCCTTCCCATGCCCGCAGGCGCTCCAATGCCTCTGGCGGCAAGCCCGGCAGGGCCAGCCCAATCTGTGCCATGTAGGGATCGTCCATCAGCTGTGCTCCGCCAGCCATCGCTCAAGGTCAATGGCGGCCTGGCACCCCATGCCAGCAGCGGTAATGGCCTGCCGATACACATGATCGGCACAATCCCCCGCCACATAAACGCCAGGGACCTTGGTGCGGACCTGACTTCCGGGCTCCGGAATAAAATAACCGTTATGGTCCGTCTCCAACTCCGTGGCGAATGGTGCCGTGTTCGGAATATGCCCAATCGCAATGAAAAAGCCCTTGGCCTCCAACTCGGTCTCGGCTCCAGTCAGCACATTCTTGACGCGGGCCGCCCGCATCAAGCCGTCCTCCCCTGCTAAAACCGCCACTGGGACGCTGTTCCAATGGGTCTCGATCTTTTCATTGGCAAGCACGCGCTCGGCCATGATGGAGGAGGCCCGCAAGCTGTCGCGTCGATGCAGCAGATGGACGCGCGTGCAGAACCGGGTCAGAAAGAGGGCTTCTTCACAGGCGCTGTCTCCACCCCCCACTACGATGACCTCCATCCCTCGATAAAAGGCCCCGTCACACGTCGCGCAGGTCGTCACCCCCTTGCCGCCGAAGAGTTCCTTTTCGCCGGGAATATCGAGCAGACGGGGTCTGGCCCCGGTGGCAATGATCACCCCTTTGCTCTCATACTGTTTTCCGTCCTCGGCGTACAAGACCTTGGCCGCGCCACCAAAGTGGACCCGCTCTATCCGCGCCAATTCGGTGCGCGCCCCAAAGCGCACCGCCTGCTGACGCAGCTTCTCCATCAGGGAATAGCCATCAATACCCTCCGGCCAACCAGGAAAGTTCTCAACCTCGCTGGTCGTCGTCAGTTGGCCGCCGGGTTGCGTCCCCTCCAACACCAACGGGTTCAAATTGGCGCGGGCAGCATAAATGGCCGCCGTCAGGCCGGCACAGCCCGTTCCCAGAATAATGACATTTTCCATAGTAAGGGTGATTCAGGTTAGTAGGTGAAAGCGGTGACCAAAAGAGCCATCCCGGTCACACAAAGGCCGGCCCCCATGGCCCGCAAACGCGAGGGCTCGGCAGAGATAAACCGCACCGTCCCGCGCATGAGGTAAGGCATGATCCCGTAAATGATTCCCGCAATGATAATCACGTAAAGGACTGTCACGAGCAGAAGCCGCCCAGGAATATCGTACAGGGCATAGGCGGATTTGAGCCCGACATTGGCCGTCAGAAGCGCCAAAATGGCCACCCCGCGTACCGCGAGAAAATCCGGCACATGAAAAATGGCGGCGACCACCGTGACCGCGAACAGCAGAGCCATCCACTCCTTGTAGTCGCCAAAATCCGCCGGGCCCAACTGGAGGATTTTCCAGATAAACCAGCCCCCTCCCACCAGCATCGTCAATATGCCCGTCAAACGGTGGCGCGGGAACGCCCGCAAAGGCCCCTCGACCCGCGCGGGAACAAACAGAAAGGGCAAACCGGCCATCAGGAGGAAGGCACCAGCCAACATGGAATACATGAAAAGGGAAGGAATCATAATAAAAATTCAGGGTTCTGAGATTCGGGAGTGGACGGAACGAGGGCCTCGTCGAGCCCGGAGAGGAGCAACTCGCCCTGCAGATAGGTGACATGGGCCTCCCGGATCAGGACCGGCACAGACTGGCCAACCAAACGGGAGTCCGCAGGCACCAGAACCTTGCGGTTTCCAGGATTGCGCCCCATGAACATGCGCTCGCCGCGACGGGCCGGCCCCTCCAACAAAACCTCTTGCACCGTTCCAAGAAGCGCTTGATTGCGCGCCAAGCTGTGCCGCCCCAGCGCTTCCAGAAGAATTTGATTGCGCGCCTCCTTGACCTCCGCCTGGACGTCATCCGGCCACTCGGCAGCACGCGTCCCGGATCGCTCGGAATATTTGAAGATGAAGGCCATATCGAATCCAACCTCCTCAAACAGGGTCCTCGTCTCCTCAAATTCCTCCTCCGTCTCCCCGGGGAAACCGACGATGATGTCCGTCGACAG
>JBEAQI010000260.1:0-2670 GCA_041163965.1 Verrucomicrobiota bacterium
GGGTCTCGCGCCGCCGCAAGTGATTCACCAAGTGCTCACCCAGTGGATGTTGCAAAACGTCAAGGGGCATCGGGATTAAGGTTCAGGGTTTCTTCAATGCGGGGAAGTGCCGCGCCAATCAAGGCCGAAACGCGTTTGCGGGCCGCGGCCGCGACGTCACCCACCTCCTCGTGACTCAGCGGCGCCGCGCCCTCATGGGCCGCGACGTTGGTGATACAACTGATCCCTACCACCCGCATCCCGGCATGCCGGGCCACCAGGCACTCGGGAACGGTCGACATCCCCACCGCGCTTGCTCCAAGCGTGGCAAAAGCCCGGATTTCCGCGGGCGTCTCAAAATTGGGGCCGCTGACTGCCAAGTAAACCCCTTCCTTGATATCCACCGAAGAAGCCCTCGCCGCCGTTCGCACCGCCCCCGCCAGGCCCGCGTCCCATGCCGCCGTCATGTCCGGAAACCGCGGCCCATGGCGCGTCTCGTTCGGGCCGCGCAACGGATTGTCTCCCATAAGATTGATGTGATCCTTGATGAGCATGAGATCTCCCGGCTGAAACCGGGAATCGATGCCGCCCGCCGCGTTTGTCAAAAACAGTCCGCGTCCACCGAGCTCTCGAAAGACTCGGATCGGAAAGGTCACCTCCGCCATGCTGTAGCCCTCGTAGTAATGAAAGCGGCCTTGCATCGCCAGCAGTCGCGTGCCCGCGATGCGCCCTGAAATGAGGTGGCCCGCGTGTCCCTCCACAGTGCTCACCGGAAAGCCGGGAATGTCACTGTAGGAAAGGCGGCTCTCTATGTCCATCATCTCCGCGATCAGCTCCCCCCAGCCCGATCCAAGCACCATCATCAGGGACGGAACCTCCCCGGAAAGGCGGGATTCAAGAAATTCTACGGTTTGCTTCAGATTCATCGTGGCCTTTCTAAAGGTCTCCCAGCCGCTCCAGAATAAGGGGGGGCTCGGTGACGGGTTCAGATGAGAGCCGTATGGCCTCGAGTAAGCGCGCCCGCCAGCCCGGACCTTCCGCCAGATCACTGTAGTGAAGCCGGCCCAGAACGCTCCCAGGCTCCACAGACTCGCCCACACACACCAGCCCGGACAAGCCCACCGCGGGATCAATGCTGTCGTCCGCATGTCGTCTCCCCGCCCCCATTTCCAACACCAGTTCCGCAATTTGACGGGCGTCCACCGCCGCCACGTAAAGGGTCTCGGGATCCTCGTGCAGCACCTCCTGCACCACCCGCGCCTGCGGCAGCTTTTGCGGAGCATCAACGAAGGAGGCATCCCCGCCTTGTGCCATCACCATCGCGCGGAAGGTCTTGAGCGCCGTTCCGTCCGCCAAACGCGCCTCGGCCCGCGCCAAGGCTGCGCCAAGATCGGTCTCCAGACCGCCAAGGACGAGCATCCCCGCCACCTCCTCGCAAATCAGCCCGCGCAGCCGGTCCGGTCCATGGCCTTTCAAAATGGCCACACATTCCTCAATCTCCACCGCGTTCCCCACCGCGCGTCCCAGTGGAGCTTCCATGGAAGTGAGCCAGGCCGCCACGCGACACCCCATCCGTTTGCCCAAATCAACCATCAGGCACGCCAACTCCCGCGCCTCTTCGGGCCTTCGGAAAAAGGCCCCGGCCCCGACCTTGACGTCCAGCAACAGGGCGTCCAAGCCCTCCGCCAACTTCTTCGAAAGAATGCTTCCGGCAATCAGGGACGGATGCTCAACCGTGGACGTCTCATCGCGCATCGCGTACAAGACCCTGTCCGCCGGCGCCAAGCCCTCTGTCTGCCCGCCCATCGCCACCCCGATGTCGGCCAGCTGGCGATGAAAGGCATCAGCGGTCAGCGCGACCTTGAATCCGGGAATGGATTCCAACTTGTCCAAGGTCCCTCCAGTGTGACCCAGTCCGCGCCCACTGAGCATCGGGACCGCCAGCCCGCAGGCCGCCGCCAAGGGCGCCAAAACGATCGATACCTTGTCGCCCACGCCTCCCGTGGAATGCTTGTCCACAACCGGTTTGCCAAGGTAGGAAAAGTCCAGAACCTCGCCCGAGTGCAGCATCTCATGCAGCAAAAAGCGGGTCTCGTCCAAATCAAGTCCACGCTGAAAGCAAGCCATCAACATCGCCCCCGTCTGCCCACGGCTCCAGTCGCCGCTAGCAGCTCCCGCAACGAACTCCCGGACCTGCTCCGCCGTGAGACGGCCACCATCCCGCTTGACCCGAATAATGCTCTGTGCCCCCGCCCTCATGCGGTCGGAAAGACAGTCATCCGCTCCAGACCCCCGCTCACGCGTTCACCCCCATCAGGAACTGAATGTTCGTCGCCGTCTTCTTGATGCGGCTGATCAACATCTCCATTGCGTCCGGTGGGGGAACCCCCTTCATCGCGCGCCGCAGCCCGTAAACCTTCTGCATCTCATCGGGATGGTACAGAAGCTCCTCCTTGCGGGTCCCGCTCTTGGCCATCTCAATGGCCGGGAATATTCGCTTGTCGGACAAGGCCCGGTCGAGGTGCAGCTCCATGTTGCCAGTCCCCTTGAACTCCTCAAAAATGACTTCATCCATGCGGCTCCCCGTCTCCACAAGGGCCGTTCCGAGAATCGTCAGAGAGCCGCCGCCCTCGATGTTTCGCGCGCTCCCGAAAAAGCGTTTTGGCTTTTGCAGGGCATTCGCCTCAACCC
>JBEAQI010000261.1:0-4388 GCA_041163965.1 Verrucomicrobiota bacterium
TCGAATCTGGCGCTATTTGATGGATCACGGTATTTTCTCGGTCATCGCGATTGCGCCGGCGGTTCCGCCGGGAAAAGATTTGCTCCGCACGGCGGTCTCCGCGAATCACACCCGGGAAGATCTGGAGCGGATGGTGGACACCTTGGGGCGCGCCCTGAAGCGGGCCTGAGACCTGCCTATGGCGTTGCTGTATCTGGACGTTACGAAGTCGCGTAAACAGCGCCATCATTCTGGGTTAAGACGCCTGCGGATGGGCCTGCAGCGCGGGCTGCAGGAGGTTCCTGGGTTGACGGTGCGGGAATGCAGGTGGTCCTATGTCCGGTGCGGCTATGTTGAGGTGGCGGGCGGGAGGAAAATAACGGGGCCGGGCACGCTTTTTCTGACTCCCGAGGTGTTTGCGCTGCGGGAGCGCCCCCTGAGTGGGGCGTGGCTGGCCCGTTATCGAGGAGCCAGCGCCACTATTTATTACGATGCCATCCCTTTCACGCACCCTGAGGTGACATGGCCGAAAAGTGTGCGCCGCTTTGAGCCATGGTTCAGGGGCCTGCCGCGTTACGACAAGGTATTCTATATTTCGTCGTCGGCGATGCAGGAGGCGTGCGAGCTGGCGAAGCAACGCGGGGTGCGCTTGCCGCAGGGGGCGGTCATACCGTTGGGAGCGGATTACCAAGCACGGCCGGTCTCGCGGGAGTCGTTACGGGGCCGGGGCGGCAAGCCGCTCCTGCTGAGCACCGGGATCGTTGAGCCCCGCAAGGGTTATCCTGAATTGCTGCAGGCCGCCGAGGCACTCTGGGCCGGTGGTGCAGACTTCAAGCTCGTGATTCTGGGCCGTGTGAATCCATGGTATGGAAAGCCGATCGCCATGGAGATAAACCGCCTCCGGCAGCGAGGGCGCGACCTTGTGCATGAATGGGAGGCCGATGATGACAGGCTTGCCCACTGGCATGCGCGGGCGAGTTTGGTGGTGCAGCCTTCGCACGCGGAAGGGTTCGGGTTGCCGGTTTTGGAAGCCCTTTGGTCGGGGTGTCCGGTCCTCTGTTCGAGACAGCCGTGTGTGGAGCGAGTTCCTGAGGAAAAGGGCCTCTCGGTTCTCCCAGAGGTGACGGTGGAAGCGTTACGGGGGGCACTAGGCCGCTTGTTGCAAAATCCGTCCTTGATTGACGAGTTGGAGGCGGCGGTTCCATCCAATGCAATCCCCGTCTGGCGGGAGGGGGCGGAGACCCTTTACAGAGCCTTTGGGGAGGGCCATCGTGCTTCAAGCAGTTGACGCAGTTCAGCCGCGACGATGGCCATGGAGCGAACGGGTTGTTTCCTGCCTTCTTGCACCAGTCGGTGCCGCAGGGGCGGCTCAAGGATAAGCCTTTTGAGCGAGGTGGCGATTTCGCGCGGGGTGGTTTCCGTCTCGAGGCATCCCCCTTCCATCAGGCGTTCTTGAAGGGCGCCCTTGTTTGAGGTAATGACAGGGAGACCGAAGGCTTTGGCCTCCATGACGGGGATGCCGAACCCTTCATACAATGAAGGATAGAGGAAGATGTCCGCGTTGCGGTACGCGTCGATGATTTCCTGCTGGCTGGCTGGGCCTTTCCAATGCAGGGGACGACCGCTGGCGGCCAGTTCGCGGATCCGGTTGGCGGCAGCGGTGCCGGTCGCGCGGTTGAGGAGCCCCATCAGACGCAGGTTGAAGGCGAGGCCTTCGGTCCAGAGCTGTTCGCAAGCATCCAAAACGGCGAGGTGGTTTTTACGCGCTTCGATGGAACCGACCATGAGGACGGTCGGCGGTTGTTGGCTGATCGGTTTTGGGACCCGTGGCGACTGGGAGTCCAGCACAGAAGAGGGGGCCCCGAGTGGGAGAACAATGGTTTCGGGTGCAGGCAAGTCGGCCCTCTTGAGGAAGCTGAGCAGATCCCCCTCGGATTGCCGCGAAATGCAGATGACCCAATCCAAGCCGGAGAGAAACTCCAGGTATCCAGGAAACCGCCGCACGACTGAAGGTGGGGACCACTCCGGAAACAGAAGCGGCGTGGCATCATGAAAAAAGGCCACTTTGGGACCCTTGACGAGGCTGTAGGCCAGCTCTTGATCCACGCTGAAAATTTCTGGGATCAGCAAGCCTCCCGTGATGCAGCAGTCCTGACCCGCTCTCGGCATGAGACGCTGCATCCAGCCCCGGATTTTCTGCCTTGAGGACCATGAGAGGCGCCGCTTTTGACTCGGTAAAGCCCATGGGTCGGGGTCGAGGCATTCCTTCTCATGCTGGTCGGGGAGGCGCCATTTCGCGGCATAGCGGTCGTAAACGACCGCATGGCCCCAATTGTTGGAGGAGACGTGCTTCACCGGATCCCGGCAAAGCTGCTGAATGCCTGTCTGGGCCCTGGTGTGGGCGCTGTGCGTGGCGTCAATGGCCCAATTCATGGAGACAGAATTGGAGGATCGCCAACCAAGCGCAATGCGCGAATCCATGCCGGCTGGCCTCCATGAAAACTTGCTCCACGCCGATTCATGTACACCGTTGGACATGAATGGGATCAGTCGATGAACAGCAGGAGGATCATCGGGCCACGCGGGCGGCTTTCGAGGCCTTTGTGGAAGCCTGTCGCCATGAGTCCTCGGCCCGACCCTATCTGAATGAGGCGATCGATGAATTGAAAGCATGCGCGATGGCGCTGCGGAGCAGATGGGATTTGGTCCAGGAGAGCTTGACGATTCCGTCTTTCACCTCGCCTGAGCGTGGTTACCCCGATGTGTGCCGACCCGGCATCTTGGACCTATTGAACCGTCTGCGCCGCGCCGATAAGCGGGTCCTGTCCGTCGATGTTTTCGATACCTGTCTGGTCCGTTTGGTTTCGGATCCCCTTCTGGTGTTTCGGTGGGCGGGCTTGAGACTGGAGGGACTGACCCGTATGGAGCCGGGACTTTTTGCGGCTGAGCGCCGGCGGACGGAAGAGGCTCTGCGGGCGCAGGTACTGCAGTCTGGGGAACGCGAGGATATTCTTCTGGAGGAAATTTACGAGGCCCTTGGTGCGGCGCTGGGCTGGGATGATCGGACCCTGACGATGGCCCTTGACGTTGAACTCGACTGCGAACGGGCCTTGTTGCGGCCTGTCACGGTGGTCCGCGATGCGGTATGGCGGGCTTTGCGGGCTGGGCAAGAGATTTGTTACACGTCAGAAATGTATCTCCGCGCGAAAGTCCTGCGCGACCTGCTCAGGGAGGCCGGCTTCCCTGTAGAAGGAAGCCGGATTCTGACCTCAGGAGAAACCGGCAAAAGCAAGGGAACTGGAAACATTTACCGTTTGCTGTGCGAGCGTCATGGCCGTGAAGCCGTGATTCATGTCGGGGATAATCCCGCTACCGACATTGAGGTGCCGCTGCGCCTTGGGATAGAGAGTATTCCGGTGCAAGCGCCCCGCATTGCGCACGCGCACCTTCTGCCGGCGGTCATGGAGAGTGTCCTTGGCGACACTGCGAGCGGTGGTGGATCTCCCTTCGAGCGCCTCGGACATGCCCTTGCCGGGCCCCTCCATTTCGCCTACGCGGTGTGGCTGTATCGACGTGCTCAGACGGAGGGGATGGAGGCTGTTTATTTTCTTTCCCGCGACGGCTGGTTCGCAAAGCAGGTGTTTGACGCGCTGCAGTTGCGATGGGGCTTTGTCGTGAATTCCCATTACTTGTATGCATCGAGGGAAATGCTCGGGCTGGCGAGCATGGAAACGATCGGGGCCGAGGACTGGGAATTTCTTCTCAAGCCGGCTCCCGGATTACGAACCAGAGACTTTTTCGAGCGTCTTCGCATTCCCGAATCGATGTATGCCCCCCTTACCGCGGATGTCGGATTGCCGAGCCCTGACGAGCGCATTTGCCACCACTGGGGATTTGTCAGCCCCGCATTCAAAGAGGGCCTTTACCGGGTCATCTGCAGTTGCCTTCCATCATTTTTGAACCATCGTGATGAACTGGCGATGTCGTTGCGTAACTACTACAGCGAGGCCGGCTTGTTTTCACGCCGGGCGATGTTTGTTGATCTTGGATGGGCTGGTTCGACAAGCCGATCCTTACGGCGCCTTGCCGGTGGTGCCGACTGTCCCCGCGGGGCTTACTTTGCCCTTTTTAATGAGCCAGCCGCGACGGATGCGGCCTATTTTTACGATCCCGGGCAGGCGGGTGGGCTGGCGGTGTTGTTGCGGTCTGGAATCGCCTTGATGGAGTTTCTCTTTGGGTCACCCCAGCCCACGGTGAGCGCGGTGTGGAAAGGCCCGGATGGTTGGCAACCCCAATTCAGAGGCGGGTGGGCACCCGCCCAACTGGAGGCATGGGCAGCGCTTGAGAAGGGGATCATGCGCTACACGGCGGGCGTACTGGAGGGGCTTCCCTCGGATCCCGTGGGAGAG
>JBEAQI010000262.1:0-7821 GCA_041163965.1 Verrucomicrobiota bacterium
CTGCGCGGACATGATCCCCGCGAGTTGCTGGATGATGTGAAAAACCGGGTCGATTCCATTAGCACCTTTCCGGAGGATGCGGAGCGCCCCATTATTGAACAGCCTGCGGTTTCCGAGCGCGTGCTCAACATTGTGCTGTCCGGGCCTTTGTCCGAAAAAGACTTGAAGAAGCTTGGTGAGCGGGTGCGTGACGAGATCACAAATCTGCCAGGGGTGACGCAAGTGGGGCTGCGTGGAGCCCGGCCTTATGAGATCGCGGTGGAGATTTCCGAGCGGACCTTGCAGGCCCATGGGTTGACCTTTGCGGACATTTCGGACGCCATCCGGCGGTCTTCGATCGACCTATCGGCGGGGCGGATCCGGACCCTTGGAGGAGATGTTCTGCTGCGTACCGATGCCCAAGCCTATGTACAGGATGAATTTGAGCAGATCGTGGTCCGCACAGATCGTGACGGCAGTCGTCTGACCCTTGCCGATCTGGCAAGGGTGAAGGACGGATTCGACGAGAACGTGATGTATTCCGAGTTCAACGGCAACCGTGCGGTGATGGTGGATGTCTTCCGTGTCGGAGACCAAAACGTCATTGATATCGCGAAAGTCGTGAAGGCTTATCTTGAGCGCTCCGAGAGCACCCTTCCCGAGGGCGTGACGTTGACGGTGTGGAATGACTGGTCACAGACGATCCGGGACCGGTTGAGCACCCTGACGAGCAGTTTGATCGGGGGCGGTATTCTCGTTTTTCTGATCTTGGCGATGTTTCTCCGCTTTTCGGTGGCGATCTTCGTGGCGATTGGGGTGCCGGTCAGTTTTCTCGGTGGACTGGCGATGATGCCGGTGTTCGGGATCAGCCTGAACCTGTTGTCGATGTTCGCCTTCATCATGGTGTTGGGCATTGTGGTGGATGACGCGATTGTGACTGGGGAAAACATCTTCAATCATTTGAGGCGCGGGCATGAGGACCCCACAACGGCGGCGATCAGCGGGACCAAGGAGGTCAGTGTGCCGGTCACCTTCGGGGTGATCACGACAATGATCGCCTTTGTGCCGTTGATGTTGCTCCCGGGGAGGCGCGGCGACTTTTTTTCCGTGATCGCGGTCATTGTGATCATCGTGCTGGCATTTTCCCTTGTGCAGTCGAAGCTGGTTCTGCCCGCGCACATGAGCTACCTGCGGCACATGGCAGTAAAGAATCCCCGGCTCAATCCCCTGCAGCGGTTTCAGCGGCGTATCTCCGACGGGCTCGAGTGGTTCATCAAGAAAATCTACCGC
This sequence comes from Verrucomicrobiota bacterium, assembly GCA_041163965.1. GTDB lineage: Bacteria > Verrucomicrobiota > Verrucomicrobiia > Opitutales > Oceanipulchritudinaceae > Oceanipulchritudo. Next base: position 1,270 of record JBEAQI010000262.1, read on the forward strand.
AAGCTCTTGCATGTGGCGATCAAGTATCGCTACAGCACGGCGGCGGCCTTCACGGTCGCATTTTTGATCATGATCGCCTTTTTGTCGACCGGACGGTTGATGTTTTTCTTTTTTCCCCGCGTTGAGAGCGACTCGGTGACGGTGCAGCTGGACATGCCGATCGGGACTCCGGTGGAGGTGACCGAGCGCTACGTGCAGCAGATTGCGGAGGCCGGCAAGCAGGTGCGGGAGGAATTCAATGAGAAATTCGGGGAGGGGACGATCCGTGGTCATTTGATGACGGTGGGTGGCAAGCCGTTCGGCGGGCGTGGGGCCGGCAGCAGTGGGCTGAGCCATCAAGGGGAGGTCATTCTCGAATTGGCGCCCGGGGAGGAGCGGGATCCGGCGGTATCGGCCTTTTCCGTTTCCCAGAACTGGCGATCCAAGGTGGGGGTGATTCCTGGAGGCGAGGTCGGGTATGTGTTTTCCAGAGCCAGTGGCGGAGCACCGATCGACATTCAGCTATCGGGCCCTGATTTTGGTGTCCTTGATGCCATGTCGGAGGCGATCAAGGAGCAGCTCCAAGTGTATCCCGGGGTGGTGGACATTGCTGATTCCTATGAATCCGGCAAGGACGAGATCAAACTGACCTTGAAGCCGGCGGCCTCCAATCTCGGGCTGACGACCGCTGATCTGGCCCGGCAGGTGCGGCAGGCATTTTTCGGCCTTGAGGCCCAGCGCATTCAGCGCGGGCGTGACGATGTCCGGGTCATGGTACGGTATCCGGAGGATGAGCGGCGTAGTTTGTATAATCTCGAAACGATGCGGATACGCACTCCGGACGGCAGTCAGGTGCCGTTTTCCGAGGTGGCAGACATAGAGATGGGCAAGAGCCTGCCCACAATCAGGCGTGTGGACCGCAACCGGACCTTGAACATCACGGCCGACGTGGAGGAGGGGCGCGCCGACGTAGAGGCGGTCAAGGCCGACCTAACGGAGCGCTTTTTGCCAGAGTTGCTCGCGCAGCATCCGCAGGTCAGCTTTTCGCTAGAAGGCGAAGCACGAGAGCAGCGTGAAAGTTTTGAGAGCCTCCAATACGGGGTGTTACTGGTCTTGTTCAGCATTTACGCCATTCTGGCAGTCGTCTTCCGCTCTTATCTGCAGCCCTTCATCATCATGCTGATCATTCCTTTCAGCGTGATCGGGGCGATCGGGTTTCACGTTATTCGCGGGGACACCCTCAGTATCATGTCCATTCTTGGCATACTGGCCCTGATTGGAGTGGTGGTGAATGACAGCCTTGTATTGGTCGATTATGTAAACCGGCGTCGTCAGGAAGGCTATTCCTTGTTGCGAGCCGTCTCCAATGCCGGCGTGGCCCGATTCCGGCCGATTCTGCTGACCTCCTTGACGACGGTGGGGGGGCTGACGCCGCTTTTGTTGGAGACCAGCCGTCAGGCCCAGTGGTTGATTCCCATGGCCGTTTCCCTTGCCGGAGGAATTGCCTTTGCGACCTTTCTGACGCTGTTTCTGGTCCCGATGTTTTATCTCATTTTTGAGGACATCGGGCAGGCTTTGAAACGTCTGTATGGGTGGTGGCGCGCCTGAGGGGGCGGTTGGCTTGATAGGGGGGATAGGGGCGCCGATGCGATGCCCAAGTTGGACCGGCTACCTGGCTATCCTAAAGAGGCAGTCCCTCCGGTGCGCTTCGGCGCCCTTACAAGGCGGGTTCCGATGACGGCGAGGCCAAGGGCAGCGGGTCACATGCCTTCTTCGGGCACATCAACGACCGTAAACATGAGTTCCGCGGAGGATGCCAATTCCCCATTGACAAGGCATTTACCCTCGGCGTGGGCAAAGCGGTTGCCGCGGACCTTGATGATTTTGACCTTGATTTCCATTTGGTCGCCGGGAATGACGGCGCGGCGGAATTTGACCTTATCGGCGCTCATGAAGAGGGCGACTTTTCCCTCCGAGGAAATTTTGCGGAGCATGAGGAGGCCAGCGGCCTGGGCCATGGACTCCATCTGAAGAACCCCCGGCAGGACCGGGTTGCCCGGGAAGTGTCCGGTGAAGAACGGTTCGTTGATGGTAACGTTCTTGATCGCGGTGATTTCCTCTTCGCCCTTGATGTCAATGACGCGGTCCACGAGGACAAATGGATAGGCATGGGGCAGGATATCAAGGATTCGCCGGATGTTGATCTGCGTCTCATCCGGGGCGATCATCTTGGGCCTCTTGGGGGCGGGCCCGTCGCGGCGTATCGGCTCAAGCGCCTTGGGTTCCCGTTTGGCGTGTAGTTGTTGGTAAAGCGCTTTGGTGAGTTCCGAATTTAGCTTGTGGCCTGGACGAACGGCGACGATGTGCGCTTTGAGGGGCATTCCAAGGAGCGTGAGGTCGCCGACGATATCGAGAATCTTATGGCGGACAAACTCATCGTCGAAGCGTAGCGGTTCCTTGGAAAGGATCTGGTTGCCCTTGATGACGATGGCGGAATCCAGGCTACCCCCTTGGATTTTGCCCATTTTCAGGAGTGGCTCGATATCCTCGTAAATGGTGAAGGTGCGCGCCGGGGCGATGTCGGCGATGTAGCTCTCCGGGGTGATGTCGCAGGAGAGGTGCTGGGTATGAATGCCGCGGTCGTCGGCGCTGGTGCAAGTGATTTTAAATCCGTCGTACGGAAGGGCGATGATGGAGCGGTTGCCCTCGGTGACCGAGATCGGATCCTGCAGGACGAAATAGTCCCGCTCGGCTTCCTGTTCAACCGGTTCGGCTTTCTGGATGAGGTTGACGAAGTGTTTTGCGGAGCCATCGAGGATCGGTGGCTCGGAGGCGTCCAGTTCGACGAGACAGTTATCGATCCCGCATCCGGCGAGGGCGCTGAGGACGTGTTCAATGGTATGCAGGCTGGTGTGGCCGGAGGAGATGTCGGTGGAGCGGACCAGTTTGTCCTGAACCAATTCGATGGCCGGCTTGATTTCCGGTTTTCCGTAGAGGTCAGTGCGGCGGAAGACGATGCCGTGGTTTTCCGGTGCCGGCTTGAGGGTGAGGTGCACCAGTTGACCGGTGTGCAGAGCTTTACCGTGGGTGGAAACTTCTCGCAGGAGGGTACGTTGCCGCATGCCCGAATAGAATGAATCCGTTTTACCTTTGTAAAGGACTGAATCTCAGCGGTATTGACACCTGATGCCGAGCTTGGTTTGGAAAGAGGAAACACATTTATTATGGCTTCACCCACAGACATTCGCAAAGGAAGAGTTATCCTCTATAACGGCACGCCGCACCTCGTGATGGAGATGTTGCACCGCACCCAGGGCCGGCAGGCCGGGTTTGTGCAGGCGACGCTACGCAATCTCAGCAGCGGTTCCAGTACCACGACCAAGCTCCGGTCCACTGATTCGGTGGAAATCCTGACGACGGACACGCGCAAGATGGAGCTCAGCTACATTGACCAGGATGGCTGGCACTTCATGGATCCCGAGACTTTTGAGGATGTTGTGATTGAAGACAAGCTGGTGGAGGATGCCAAAGATTTTCTTTCCGAGGGAAATTCCGTTGACGTTCTGTACGTTGAGGGCCAACCGGTGCAGGTCCAGTTGCCGGCCTCGGTGGAATTGGAAGTTGTGGAAGCGCCCGATGCCATCAAGGGAGATACCTCCGGGGCGGCGATGAAGCCGGTCAAGGTTTCGACCGGGCTCATTGTGCAAACGCCCCTGTTTGTGAAGACGGGCGACCGGATCAAGGTGTCGACCTCCGAAAAGAGCTACCTCGGACGCGTCTGAGCAGACCGGCAATGTCGACCCGGATTCACCCGACCGCGCACGTCGAACCGACGGCCCAGTTGGGCGTGGACGTCGAGGTTGGGCCGTTCGCTTATATTGGCGGGTTGGTCACGATTGGGGACCGCTGCCGGATCCACCACCATGCCACGGTGGAGGGAAACAGCCATCTTGGCGAGGACTGCGAGGTCTTTCCCTATGCCTATCTTGGGGGCCGGACACAGGACAAGAAGTGGACCGGTGAGGAGGCCCCGGTGCACATCGGGAAGGCCAACATCTTCCGCGAGTTTTGCACGGTGCACCCAGCGACATTTGCGGATCGGAGCACGCGTATTGGGGACCGCAATCTCTTTTGCGCCTACAGTCACATCGGCCATGAATGCACGGTCGGCAGTGATTGTGTCTTCAGCAACAATGCCACCCTTGGAGGCCATGTGGTGGTCGGCGATGCGGTGGTGATTGGTGGATTGACGGCGGTGCATCAGTTTTGCCGGATTGGGTCCGGAGCAATGATCGGAGGGTGTTGCAAGGTCTTGCAGGATATTCTGCCCAATGCCCTTGCGGAGGGCTATCCAGTTACCCACCGCAGCGTGAACACGGTGGGCATGCAGCGCCGCGGCTTGTCAGAGGATTCCATCCGCATTGCCAAGCAGATCCATAAGGTCCTTTTCCGCAAAGGCTTAAACCGTAGTCAGGCGCTGGAGGTGCTCAGGCAAGGTGAGGATGCCGAAAGCCCTGAAGTGGGCGAGGTTCTGGCCTTTATTGCCTTAAGCCAGCGTGGACTGGCCTGAGGCGGTCAGGCTGATGACCGGTGTTGCGGACGCCGGGCCCTTTGGGATGGCCTCAGGGCACGGTGGAAAAGCGGTATTCGGTGAAGGAGGTGTAGGTTTCCCCCTTTTTTAGAACGGTGGTGGGGAAATCCGGGAAGTTGGGGGAATCCGGAAAGTGCTGCGTTTCCATGCAGAATCCAGCGTGTTTCGGGTAGAAGAATCCATTTTTCCCGGCGAGGGTTCCATCAAGCGAGTTACCGGTATAGAACTGAAGGCCTGGTTCGGAGGTAAAGACCTCCATTTTCCGGCCGCTGCCCTCGTCGATAACGGTGGCCACCGGCTCTGATAGGTCCCGATCGGCGCGAAGGACGAAGCAGTGATCAAAGCCCTGAACCAGATCCACTTGGGCATTGGGCGAATCGACCCGGTGATCAAGCGACTCCGGCTCACGGAAGTCGAAGGGCCCATCAGCGACGGCTTCGAGGACGCCTGTCGGGGTGCGCGTATCCGGATGGATGGGCAGGTAGTGGTCGGCGTTGATCTGGACAATGTGTTGGCGGATTGACCCCGACTCCTGTCCAGCCAGATTGAAGTAGGGGTGCATGGTGAGATTGATGAGGGTCGTGTCGGAAGTCGTGGCGGTGAATTCGTACCGCAGCCCATTTTCCGGGGTGAGGGAAATCTTGACGGAGACCTTGAGGCGGCCCGGGTAGCCCATTTCACCATTTGGGCTGGTGTATTCCAAAATCAGGACCTGTCCATCCTTGGTGCTCTTGACCTTACCCTTGAAGAGTTGGTGGGAGAATCCCTCCGGACCTCCGTGAAGGTGGCTGAATTCCTCGTTGAGGGGCAATTCAAGCGTTTTGCCCTCCAGCGGGCAGCGTCCCCGGGCGATGCGGCCCGCGAATCGGCCGACGATGGCGCCAAAGTAAGGAGGGTTGTTTTCGGTGTAATCCTCGATTGAATCCAGTCCAAGCGTCACATCGTCCGGCATTCCGATGCTATCCGGGACCTCTAGTTCGACGAGAATGCCCCCGTAGTTGAGAAAAGTGGCCCGCAGGCCCTGCTCGTTTTCCAAGGTATACGCTTCGATGGGACGTCCATCGGGTAATTCGCCTATGGTTTCTTCGTAGATGGATTTTGTCATTCCGTGTCAGGTTGGATGTGCACAGCGGCCTGAGAAGCTGTTTCAAAACCCTTTGCGCACTGTTTCACGGTAATGCGGTCACCGGTTTGTGCAAAACAAAAAATGAGAAGATAGACGCTTTGGTGACGAGGCGGGTCAGAGCTGCAGCGATTGACCGACGCTGAGGACACTGAAAACGACGCTGATGGCGATGATGGCGACGAGCAGGATGGCGCCTCCGAGGGCGATGGCGACGGTGGCGGTGGTGAGGATATTGAGGGACTTGGTCAGTTCCTCGCGGTAAATGCCGTTGATATCGTTGAGGCTGTTGACAATATTGCCGGTGTTCTCCCCGACGGTGAGAATATCCATGGCCATTTGGGGCATATAGTGGACTCGTTGGATGGCGGTGGCCATGGAGACCCCTTCTTGGATCTGGCGGCGCGCCCGGGCGAATTTTCCTCTGAGGATGACGTTGTCAATGGTGCGCTCGACAAGGCGGAGCGTCTCGGTGGTGTTCACGCCGCTGCCGAGGAGGGTCGACATCAGGTTGGTGGTGCCGTAAATATTCGAATAGAGGTAGATTTTGCCGATGACGGGCATGCGCAGGAGCCAATAGTCGGTTTTGCGCTTGCCGGCGGCGCTACGGCGCCATTGGCGGAGGGAAAGGGTGGCGGCAATGAGGCCCGCGAGGGCGAAAGGCCCATAGGTGAGAGTGGCATCCGAACCACCGATCAGCAATTGGGTGATGAGGGGCAGATCGCCGCCGAGCTGGTCCAGCATATCCTGGATTTTTGGAAGCAGAAAGGTGAGCAGGACGATAACAACGACGACCGCGGTCGATAAGACAAAGGCCGGATAGCTCAGATTGCTGATGAGTTTTTTGCGGACCTCGCGC
>JBEAQI010000263.1:0-4623 GCA_041163965.1 Verrucomicrobiota bacterium
AGGTGCCCCGAGTGGCGTCCATGGTCATTGGGGTGATATCGCCGACGGTGAGGAAGCGGACTTGGTCCCAGAGCTGATTCCGACGCAAAGAGAAGGGGACCCGATCGCCGTTGAAGGCATCAAGGGAGACCAACTCCAACTCCAGGTCGGCGGCCAGATCTTCAATCGACTTTTCGCTCAGCCCGGCGAGCAGGGCCTCGCGCCAATCCTTGCCCTTTTCGGCGAAGAGGCGCCGCTTTTCGCTTTCCATAAAGGCTGTTCGGACCTCCTCGCGCACTTCGCTGAAATCCGGCTGCCGAGCCTCAATGACCTCGTTGATGACGAGGAGGCCAGCCCCGTCACTGGTATTGGCGAGGTCCGAAAAGAAGCGATTTGAATTATTGGCGTAGGCCCAGACCGATTCAAAGAGTTGGAACGGCAATCCGTTGGAACGCGGTGTTTCGCCTCGGGCATAGGTAGGAATCGGGGCTTGCTCGACGAGGAATTGGGCGAGGAGGGCCTCATACTCTGGTGAGCCGAGGGCGATTTTGCGCTGCCAAAGTTGCACGCTGAACTGTTCGCATTTGCGGGCCGCCAAAAATTTCGCCTGATCCGTTTTCCAGTCCAAGACCACCGTTTCGAGAACATCGGCAAGGGCGACTTCCGGGGTCTCCGTGTCATTTTCAGCGGCCGGGGTGGGCTGATACTTTCCCTTGTTGGCGGCAAAATAGGCTTCCAGGACATCGCCTTCCGGGTCGCTAATTTCGCTAAGGTAGGCTTCGGCCCGGAACATCAGAGCGGTGACCGAAATGGATTCCGGAACCTCATAGCGGGCAGGGTTTTCATTATAGAAATCCACAAGGGCCTGATCATCGGCGACCAAATCCGGATTGAAGTTCGCGAGATCGTAGTGGAGCACATTCACAACAAAGTTTGACTTGGCATCGAGGTAGGCCCGATCGACCTCAAAAGGGAGGGTGTAGTCAGGGCCGCCCAACGCTTGGCGGACTTCCGCGATACGGTAATCCTCACGCAGCACGCGCCCCAAGGCATTTGGGGAAAACCGACCACTGTTTTCGATGGTGTCGACGATCCGCTGGTAGGAATCAGCGGAGAAGGACTGGGTGACGGGGTCTTGAAAGGCGCGCAGAGATTGGATGAAGGCTTTGAGGCTGTCGACACCGGGCTCGGGGATTCCGAGCTGATCAGCCAGCCCGAGGGCGGCCAGCCGGATGTAGGCGTAATTCATAATCTGCTCGCCCTGCAACTGAAGCTCCGGATTTAAGAAGGAGCTGATTTCAGCATGCTGGGCAATGGTCCGCTGGTCCGCTTCAGAGGCCAGGTCATAGCCGTGGAATTGGAGGCGCCTCTGCTCGGTGGAGGACCCGCTTCCAAAAAAGCTCTGTGGTCCAATGGTGAGGACGAAAGTCACAATAATGACGATCAGGAGCCCCCCGAAGAGCCATTTGTTGTGTTTGAGGAAAAAGTTTTGCAGCCAAGTGATCATGCGAAATAAGAATTAAGCGGTGGATGGTAGGGTCGGGATGTTGGCTGTCAAGGTCACTGCGACAGCTTGAAGGCAGGTTTAGAAGAGGATTTTCCAGAGGAGGAGGCCCGTTTTTAAGAGGGGCAGGGCAAGTCCGGCGGCGGCGAGGCAGAGACCTGCCACAAAGAGTCTGGTCTGAGTTGTGAGGGAGAGCAGGAGGATGCCAGCGCCGAAAGCCAAATCAGACAGCATATGGAGGAGCGGTTGCGGCTGGCCCGTTTGTAAGGTCATCCAGTGCAGGCTGGCGAGGATGGCGGTGCCGAGAGTGGCGCGGCTCAAGAGGATCCACCGACCCGGTACGGCTTGAAGAAAGAGGAGGGCCGCAAGGGCAGCATCGATGAAGCCCAGCAGCGGCTCGGGGGCCAGCAAGGGCCCGTGGTCAAAGCGTTGGGTAAGAACGAGACGCCTGAGAACATCGGCCAGCGGGGCGGCCGTGAGAGTGATGGCGGAGAGCGCCATCAAGCCGCACAAGATGGGAATGGAGAGGGATTGGAGACGTTCCCGGCGTTTTTTTTCTTCCAGAATTCTGGATTGATCGGGATGAAGGAGGTGATCGCTCAGCAGTTCTTTAATGGAAGGCGTGGGCTCTTCGGTGGAGAGGGACTCAGCGGTGACCGTTTGGCGCAGGGTCAGTCCTTTTTTGCGCTGGAAGAGCGTTTTGTTTAGCTCTGGGAGGGAGGCGACGGGGTGCCACTTTTGAGAATGCGGATCAAATATGAGACTGTCGGGGGTTAGCCGACCCGTCGTGGCGAGGGAGTGAAGGGCATCCCGGTCGTAGGGGCCTTTGGGGTCCTCTTCCTTGGAGAACCTGACATGGTAGGCATCCATGGTGGAGAGGTTAGTGATGAGGCGGGGACTGACAATATCCGAATCAAGGCCCTTGGGCGCGGAAAAACGCTTTTTCAACCCGATCTATTTTTGGGATGGAGCGCCTCGCCCACGTAAGGAGGGTCTGGCGGCGCTGTGCGGGGGAGAGTTGAAGCGGAATGGCGGTCTTTTCCAGACGCCTTCTGAGAGAGGAAAGACAAAGAGCCGCGCTCACGGAGATATTGAAGCTTTGGGTAAAGCCGTACATGGGAATTCGGGTGGTCATGTCGGCGGCGGCAAGGAGCGATTTGCTAAGCCCTTTTTCCTCGGTCCCGAAACAGAGAGCGAGAGGTTTGTCCAAGGGAATCTCCTCGATCGGAACAGAGTCGGGGTGGAGGGAGGTGGCAACAATCCGATATCCTGCCGTTCTCAGTTCGTTGAGGCAGGCGGTACGGTTGTCGACTTCCGGCTCATTGTGACGCCGCAGATGGATCCATTTTGAGGCGCCCATGGCGACATCGCGATGGAGCGTGTAGCGGTATTTGTTTTCAATGACGTGCAGGGTGTTGATCCCGAAACATTCACAAGAGCGGATGACCGCACTGGCATTGTGCGGTTGGTAGATATCCTCAAGGACAAGGCGGACATAATCGGTGCGGAGCTCGACGACTTCAAGCATGCGCTCCCGGCGGTCTGGGGTGACAAACCCAAGCAGGAATTCCAGCAGGGCCTCCTCGGTTTCTGGGGTTAGTGCAGTGGCCAACGGTCAATAAGGCAGAGGGTGCGCGGAGCATAATTCCAACGCGATTTGGCGGGCCTCCGAGAGAGCGCTTTCTGATTGGGGGTCTCCCAGGACGATGTCAATGGCATCCGCAATTTGGCGGAAGGCCTCCTCGCGCATTCCCCGGCTGGTGCAGGCCGGTGATCCCAGTCGGATACCGCTTGTTTGAAACGGGCTGCGGGTTTCCCCTGGCACGGTGTTGCGGTTGGTGGTGATATGGGCCCGGTCGAGGGCGATTTGCGCCTCTTTGCCAGTCAGGTCCGGATGGCTTTGACGCAGGTCGATGAGGATGAGGTGATTGTCGGTGCCACCGCTGCAGAGCCTGTAGCCTTTTTGTAGGAAGGTGTCGGCCATGGCCGCGGCGTTGCGGCGAACCTGCTGCTGATAGATTTTAAACTCCGGTTTCATCGCTTCAAGGAAGCAGAGAGCCTTGGCGGCGATGACATGCATGAGCGGACCGCCCTGGCCGCCCGGGAATACGGCGGTGTTAAGCGCCTTGCCGTGCTGCTCCTTGGCGAGGATGAGCCCGCCTCTGGGGCCCCGCAGGGTCTTGTGGGTAGTGGTGGTGACGAAGTCGCAATGAGGCACAGGACTGGGGTGTTCTCCGGCGGCGACCAAGCCCGCGATATGGGCGATGTCCGCGAGCAGGTAGGCACCCACCTCACTGGCGATATCAGCCATGCGGGCAAAGTCGATGGTCCGGGGATAAGCGGAGGCCCCGACGGTGATCATTTTCGGTTTTTCGGTTCGCGCCTGCCGCTCGAGGGCGTCGTAATCAATCCGACCCGAATCAGGGTCCACACCGTAGTGGACCACGGAGTACAGTTTGCCCGAGAAGTTGACAGGATTTCCATGCGTGAGGTGTCCCCCGTCGGAGAGGTTCATGGTCAGAATCTTGTCGCCGGGGTCAAGGAAGGCACTGTAAACCGCGAAATTCGCCTGGCTTCCGGCATGTGGCTGGACGTTGGCGTATTCAGCGCCAAAGAGCGCTTTGGCGCGGTCGATAGCAAGTTGTTCGGCGCGGTCCACCCATTCGCATCCACCGTAGTAGCGCTTTCCCGGGTACCCTTCCGCGTATTTGTTGGTGAGGACACTTCCGGTGAGCTCCATGATCGCGGGAAGAGTGAAATTCTCCGAGGCAATGAGCTCCAAGTGATTGGCTTGGCGCGCTTGTTCGCCTTGGATGGCGGCGTGCAACTCCGGATCCAGTTCCCGGACCGGGAGGGGAGACAAGAAGGACTGAGGATGGGTTTGGCTCATGTGTGAGGATTGGCAGAAAACGGTGACAGGTCAATTGAGGAAGGCGGTTTCAGGAACAGAACTTGGCGACTCGGCGCGCGTGGCGACCCCCCTCGGAGGGGGTCCGGAGAAAAATATCGATGAGGCGGGCGGCTTCGTAAGCGGTGGTGTGCAAGGCTCCCAGACAAAGGACATTGGCATGATTATGGCGCCGGGTCAGTTCGGCCTCATCCTCGTGGTGAACAAGCGCGGCCCTGATGCCGGGCCATTT
>JBEAQI010000264.1:0-3218 GCA_041163965.1 Verrucomicrobiota bacterium
GGGGGGGACGGGCTCTGGCGGATTTTCCCGGCCGGACCTTACCAGGGGAGGCGCCAATCGGAGAAAGCTGGGAATTGGTGGATCGGGAGGAAGCCGATTCCGTTGGGGTGGACGGGGTGACGCTGGGGCACTTGAGGCAAACCGATCCGTCGTCCCTAATGGGGCCGAATTGGGGCGCTGAACGGCCCTTCCCGATCCTCGTGAAGTGGTTGGATTGCCGGGAGCGGCTGAGTCTGCAAGTGCATCCCCCGGCGGAGGTCGCCCCCGAGCTCAAAGGCGAGCCCAAGACGGAGAACTGGTATATTGCCAAGGCGACCCCGGAGGCGGCTCTTTTGGCCGGCCTGAAGCCTGGGGTGGATGCCGTGGCATTTCGCAATGCGCTGGAATCGGGTCGCTTGGAGGAGCTCGTTTGCCGGCTGCCCTCGTCGGATGGGGATTCCCTTTTTGTCCCGAGTGGTCGCTTGCATGCGATTGATGGAGGCAACCTGATTTTGGAAATCCAGCAGAATTCCGACACCACTTACCGCGTTTACGATTGGGGACGGGTTGGGCTGGATGGGCGGCCGCGGCAACTTCACATTGAGGAATCGATGCGGTCGATTGATTTTGCGGACCGCGAGCCCACACTCCTGCACCCGCGCGGCCCCGAGTCAGTGCTGGCGGAGTGTGAGGCCTTTCGATTGCGCCACCTTGAGTTGGAGGAGGGTTCCACCCTTGAATTCAGGGCGAAAGAGGAACCCCGGATTCTCAGTATTGTGGAAGGCGCGTTGGTGGCGGAGGACGGTTTTGTCGCCCAATGGGGTGACACGATCCTGCTGCCCTACGCGGGACAGTCCCGCTGGAAGGCTGAGGGGCGTGCGGTGGTGCTCTTGACGGACCGCTTCAACCGTTGATCAAAGCACCACCAGATTATCACGGTGAATGACTTCCAGACGAGACCGCTCAGGATGGGCTTCTCGGAGCCGGCTTGAATCCATTCCCTTGAACTGGCGGATGGTGGCGGCGTCGTAGGCGGTGATGCCCCGGGCGATCAAAGCCCCGGCGGGATCGCGCAAGTCAATGACCGCACTGGCTGGGAACGAGCCTTCGCAGGCGGTGATGCCGGCCGCCAGAAGGGAGCGGTTGCCCTCCAGGATGGCTTTGACGGCCCCCGGATCCAAAACCAGCGAACCCGTCGACTTTTCAAAGAAGGCGATCCAACGTTTTCTCGCCCCCAAGGTATCGGCGGTGGGGAGAAAGAAGGTTCCGTGGGCCTCCCCGGACACAATTTGCGTCAGGATGGTCGGATTAGCAGCGCTGCCAATAAAAACGCCGCAACCAGAACGGGTGGCGATATCGGCGGCCTCCAGTTTGGTGACCATGCCACCGGTGGCGTGAGGATTTTCCGTTCCTCCGGCAAGGGCGCGGATGGAATCATCTATCTCGCGGACAAGAGGGATCAGGTCTCCTTTCCCCCCATCCCGCATAAGACCGGGAATAGTGGATAGGATGACCAGAAGGTCAGCCTTTAGAAGGCTGGCCACAAGCGCGCTGAGGACGTCATTGTCACCGAATTTTATCTCATCGGTGCTGATGGTGTCGTTCTCGTTGACAACCGGAATGGTGCCAAGGGAGAGAAGCCGTTGCAGGGTTTCCCGGGCGGCGAGGTGGCGCCTTCGTCCGCGGATGTCCTCGCGGGTCAGGAGCACTTGAGCCGCCAGAAGGTGGTGGCCTCCCATGGCCTCCCGCCATGCATTCATGAGGCGCGATTGGCCGACCGCGGCGCAGGCTTGGAGGGTGGGCAGGTCGGAAGGCCGTTTCTTGAGATGGAGCTCGCCGACGCCCATGGCGATCGCGCCCGAGGAAATGAGGACAACCTCGATGCCTTTCATGCGCAGGGCCGCCAATTGGTTTGCCAGTTGGGCAAATCGATCCCCTTGCAGGGTTCCGTCCCCGTTGGTGAGCGAATGCGTCCCGACTTTTACGACAACGCGGCGGGTGGTCGCCTGTTTGAGGTCCATAGAACAGACCTTAAACGGTCATGAGCTCTTTTTCCTTGGATTCCAAGGCATCGTTAATGGCTTTCACGCTTTTGTCCGTCTCTTCCTGGATTTCCTTTTCGTAGCGTTTGATATTGTCCTCGGATTCATGCCCTTCCGCCTTCAGTTTTTTGAGGAGGTCCATGGCATGGTGGCGGACTTTGCGAATGCTGACTCTACCATCCTCGGCGTGACTGGCCGCCATTTTGACCATTTCCCGTCGCCGCTCCCCAGAAAGTTCGGGGATGGGGACAATGATGCCGGCCCCGCGGGAGATGGGATTCAAGCCCAAGTTTGCGCCTCGGATGGCCTTTTCGATGGGCCCGGCGGTTCCTTTGTCCCATGGTTGAACCTGGAGGGTATGGTTGTCGGGGGTGGTGATCGCCGCCAATTCCCGCAAGGCCATATTGGCTCCATAGGCCTCCACATGAACGGAAATGTTTTCAATCATCGCTGGAGTGGCCTTGCCGGTGTGAATGTTGGAAAATTCGCGGCGGGTGTGCTGCACCGCTTTTTCCATCATATCCTGAGTTTCTAAGAATATTGTGTCGTAGTCCATGGTGTACAGGGTGAAGGTTAAAGGGTTTTACTAGCGAAATTCCCTGATCTTTCAAGAGCGGTTGTGGTTCAGCGGACGAGGGTTCCGATGGGATGTCCCATAACGGCACGGCGAATACTGCCGACGACGTTCATGTTGAAGACGAGAATGGGCATCTTGTTGTCCTGGCAGAGAGCAAAGGCGGTGGCGTCCATCACTTTGAGGCGCATTTTGAGGGCTTCCATAAAGCTGAGCTCATCGAACTTGACGGCTGACGGATCCTGCATCGGATCCTTGTCATAGATGCCATCCACTTTGGTGGCCTTGAGAATAACGTCGGCGCCCACCTCGCTTGCGCGCAGGGCGGCCGTGGTATCCGTGGAAAAGTAGGGGTTGCCGGTGCCGCCGACAAAAATAACGACGCGGCGTTTTTCGAAGTGGCGGGTGGCGCGGCGGAGGATGTAGGGCTCTGCGACCCGGTTCATTTCAATGGCTGTCATCACTCTTACAGGCACTTGCAGTTTCTCGAGACAGTCCATGAGGGCCATTCCATTGATGATGGTGGCGAGCATGCCCATGTAATCCCCGGTGGTGCGGGCTACGCCCCGATGCTCGGCCCCGCTGAGGCCGCGAAATATATTACCGCCGCCAACAACCAACCC